>JBAVQO010000434.1:0-2586 GCA_049694135.1 Gillisia sp.
CCCCGATTCGGAATAAAGTTTATTTCCGAAGAAAAATCGTTTTGTAAGGCCTTTACCTGTTCACCAATTTCTCCCAGGTGCTGATGAGCAAATTCTTTATAACTCGAAAAATTATTATCCCGCCAGCTGAAATGAGTGGTATCGGAATGTGCAACGCCGGCCCCGGTAGCCCCGGTAACCGCGTTTATATGAAGATCATTGGTTATCTTGCCCTCTTTCGCCAAAGGCAAAATCGCCAGGTTGATCGCGGTGGCAAAACAGCCCGGATTCGCAATAAATCGACTGTTCTTGATTTCCTCTTTATGGAATTCAGGCAGACCGTAAATGAATTTATTGCTTTCGGCAGCCAGGCGAAAATCGTTGCTCAAATCGATAATCACCGTATTCTCAGAAAATTTATTTTCCTCGAGAAACTTTTTTGAATTCCCATGGCCTAAACAGAGAAAAACCACATCGGCCTCAGGATTTATATTCCCTGAAAATTTTAAACCTGTGTCCCCCAATAAATCCTGATGAATAGAAGCGACCAGTTTTCCGGCCTGCGAAGTGCTGTAAACAAAATCCAGTTTTACTTCAGCATGATTGAGTAAAATCCTGATAAGTTCTCCAGCGGTATATCCTGCGCCACCTACAATTCCTGCCTGTATCATGACTGCTGATTTACTTTTTGATAAATTTTCCCGGAATTCGATAATATCTTTATAAATCCTTTAGCATCTTGCGCAGTCCAGGCTTTATTTTCTTCACCATAACTTCCAAAGCCACTGTTCATAAGATCTGATTCAGATTCGATGCCATTTAGCACAAATCGGTACGGCTGTAGAGTCACATACACTGTTCCGGTAACCTTTTCCTGAGAACTCTGTAAAAAAGCTTCCAAATCGCGCATTACAGGATCTAAATACAAACCTTCGTGCAGGTGCGTGCCGTACCAATTTGCCAGGTAATCTTTATGTTGAAGTTGCCACTTGCTTAATGTGTGTTTCTCCAGCAGGTGATGCGACTTTATGGTAATTAATGCGGCAGCAGCTTCAAAACCTACCCTGCCTTTAATCCCAATAATGGTATCGCCCACGTGGATATCGCGGCCAATCGCATATTTTGAAGCGATTTTTTCCAAAAGCTGAATATTCTTTTCCGGAGAATCTTCTTTTCCGTTTAGGGCTGTAAATTCCCCTTTCGAAAACGTAAGGCTGATCTCCAGAGATTCTTTTTCTGAAAGCTGAGAAGGATAGGCAGCTTCCGGCAGAGGTTGTCTGGATTTAAGCGTTTCTGAACCTCCCACACTGGTGCCCCAAAGACCTTTATTAATGGAATATTTAGATTTTTCCCAGTTCATTTCCACGCCGTTATCCTGAAGATATTGAATCTCTTCCTGACGGGTAAGCTTTTTATCTCGAATGGGAGTAATAATCTCGATCTCCGGAGCGATGGTTTGAAAAATCATATCAAACCGCACCTGGTCATTTCCGGCGCCCGTACTTCCGTGGGCGATATAACCCGCACCTATCTTACGTGCATAATTCACAATTTCCAGTGCCTGGATAATTCGCTCGGCACTTACGGAAAGCGGATAAGTATCATTCTTCAAAACATTTCCGAAGATGAGGTATTTCACTACTTTTTGGTAAAAACCCGAAACAGCATCAATATTTTTATAGCTTTTCACGCCCATCTTTTCGGCGTTGCTCTTTATTTTTTCGATTTCCATTTCTGAAAATCCACCGGTATTCACACTTACGGCATGGACTTCAAAATTTTCTTCTTTCGATAAATATTTAGCACAATACGATGTGTCTAACCCGCCGCTGTAAGCGATAACTACTTTTTTCATTATTATTATTATTTTTTATTCAATTTTAAAGCATCTTCAATTTTATCCTTTTTATAAAATAAGGTTTGTTTGATACTTTTTAAACGTTTGAAAGCTTTTTCATTTAACTTTTGACTTTTTTCAGGATTTCTCTTTTTTGCAGGATCGTATAACATGCCGGTACAAAGGCACATTTTACGTTCGGTACGGGTAAGAATATCATAATTTTTACAGGTCTGGCAACCGTTCCAAAAGGTTTCATCTTCGGTTAATTCTGAAAAAGTTACGGGCTGGTATCCCAGTTCGTAATTAATTTTCATTACCGCAAGGCCGGTAGTGATTCCAAATATCTTGGAATTGGGATACTTAGCCCGGGAATGGGCAAAAATGGCCTTTTTTATATCCTTTGCAAGTCCGAGATTTCTATAATCGGGATGCACAATAAGACCGGAATTGGCCACAAATTTCTCGTGGCTCCAAACTTCTATATAACAGAAACCGGCAAATTTATCGCCATCAAGGGCGATAACCGCGTTTCCGTTTTCCATTTTTTTTATAATATATTCAGGAGCTCTGCGAGCAATTCCGGTCCCGCGAACCTTGGCAGATTCTTCCATGGTATCGCAAATTTCCTGAGCGTATTTTGAATGATTTAAATTGGCAATGGTAATCTTCATCTTGAAAATTTATTAAGGATGAAAAAAATAAAATTTGATTGTTTTTTTGAAGAGCGGGACTCACCTTGCTCCCGTAGATAATACGCACGCACTAGG
>JBAVQO010000435.1:0-3418 GCA_049694135.1 Gillisia sp.
CTTCATCAGCTTCCTATCGCGTAAAATTCAAATCCGATCTCTTCTTTGGTTTTTCGGTCTAATAATCTTCTTCCGTCAAAAAGAAAAGCGGGCTTTAACATATTCTCATAAACTTTCTTCCAATCCAGTTGCTTAAACTCGTCCCATTCGGTTAAAACAGCTACCGCATGGGCATCTTTACAGGCTTTTTCCGGAGAAGAGACCACTTTCACCATTTTTCGATTTTCTTCTTCGGTCCGGGTACCTAAATAATTCAAATCTGAAAAGATCTGTTCTTCAGTCACCTTAGGATCATAAACCACCACTTCCGCTTGTTCGTTTAACAGATAATCGGTTACATAAATCGCAGCAGATTCACGGGTATCATTGGTATCTTTTTTGAAAGCCCATCCTAAAACGGCGATTTTTTTTCCGGAAACCGTATTAAAAAGTGTTTTTACAATATTGGCAGCAAAACGTCTCTTCTGATGATCGTTCATAATAATTACCTGCTCCCAATAATCGGCTACTTCATTTAAACCAAAGCTCTTAGCGATTTATACCAGATTTAAAATATCTTTTTGAAAACAGGAACCTCCAAATCCTACCGAAGATTTCAGGAATTTAGAACCTATGCGGGTATCCATTCCCACCGCTTTGGCGACTTCATTAACATCGGCACCCGTTTTTTCACAAAGTTCTGAAAGGGAATTGATACTGGAGACACGTTGAGCCAAAAAAGCGTTAGCAGTCAGTTTTGATAATTCTGAAGACCAAACATTCGTGGTCAAAATATGCTCCTGTCCTACCCAATGAGCATATATATCTACCAGGGTTTGTACTGCTTCTTTTCCTTCGCTGGTATTGATGTCTCCTCCAATCAAAACCCTATCCGGCGCCTGAAGATCTTCAACGGCGGTTCCTTCTGCAAGAAATTCGGGATTAGACAAAATGTGATATTTCACGCCATTACCTGTATTGTCAAGGATCTCTTTTAATGCCGCCGCAGTTCTTACAGGGAGAGTAGATTTTTCAACAACAATTTTATCGGTTTTTGCTACCCGTGCGATTTGCCGGGCACAAAGTTCGATATATTTTAAATCGGCAGCCATTCCCTTACCAATTCCGTAGGTTTTGGTAGGAGTATTTACAGAAATAAAGATCATTTCAGCCTTGTCGATAGCTGCATCAACATCGGTAGAAAAGAAAAGGTTCCGTCCTCTCGCCTCTTTTACAATATCGGCGAGTCCCGGTTCATAAATAGGAATATTTTCAACATTTTCATCATTCCACGCAGCGATTCTTTTTTCATTAATATCTACTACGGTAACATTTATTTCAGGACATTTCTGAGCGATTACTGCCATTGTCGGTCCTCCCACGTAACCCGCACCAATACAGCAAATGTTTTTTATTGTTGTCATTTATATTATATCTTTTAATCAGGTAATTGTTCAGGTAAAACAGCAATTCAGCTTTTAATTTGTGACGGAGTGATCTTGTGAACTTGTGATGAAAATTAAATTGATTTTTGTCATTACGTCATTTCGTAACTACTTAATAAATTTACTGTATCATTTCTGCACGGTATTACTGCGTCACTACGTTACTATTTTACAGCTTTACTCTTTTAAACTTTTTATTAATTTTAATAACATTCTTCGAATGTAAATAGATTCTTCTTCTAATTCTTTTTCCTCTGAAATATATCCCAGTCTATAAGCAATTTCCTTCTGAGTTTCGGATTCTGCGAGAGAACCGAGGGAAATATATAAAAATCTACAAAACTCTTTTTTACTTTCCCGAGCAGCACCTTCTGCTATATTTGAAGGGACTGAAACAGACGATCTCCGGAGTTGACTTGTTAGTCCGAACTTCTCTTCAATTGGGAAATTTTCTGTTAATTTATATATTGAAATTACATAATCCAGAGATGTCTTGTAAACAGTCAAATCTTTATGTGATTTCATTTTTAAATTTTTTCGTGTTCAGATAATTCCAGCAGCGTCCTAAGATGATAAGCCTTTGTCGACTTCATCACTACGTCACTCCATCACAATGTCACAACTTCTTATCGCATTTATCTCCCAGAACTCCTTTAACATCATATACTACGGCATCTTCAGACTTTAATTCATCCAGGTTGATCTCTAAAAATTCTCTGTGAGCAACCGCTAATACAATTGCGCCAAATTTCTGAGTCGGTAAAGAAGTTACTATATCCAAGCCGTATTCATGTTTCACGTCTTCAGCATTGGCCTGAGGATCATAAATAGTTACGTTAGTACC
The DNA here is from genome assembly GCA_049694135.1 of Gillisia sp. Lineage (GTDB taxonomy): Bacteria > Bacteroidota > Bacteroidia > Flavobacteriales > Flavobacteriaceae > Gillisia. Next base: position 2,269 of record JBAVQO010000435.1, read on the forward strand.
GTATTCCCGTAAATTTTTTATTACATCTACCACCTTGGTGTTTCGAACATCCGGACAATTTTCCTTAAAGGTTATTCCCATAACCAAAACATCCGCGCCTTTTACTTTCAAATCGTTCTGAAGCATAAGTTTTACAACTTCTCCTGCCACATATTGCCCCATACTGTCGTTCATTCGTCGCCCGGCCAAAATAATTTCGGGATGATAGCCCAATTCCTGGGCTTTTTGGGCAAGATAGTAAGGATCTACTCCTATACAATGTCCGCCAACAAGACCCGGACGAAAGGGTAAAAAGTTCCATTTGGTTCCTGCCGCTTCCAAAACATGTTGAGTATCAATCCCCATCATATTAAAGATTTTCGCCAACTCATTAACAAAAGCAATATTGATATCCCGTTGTGAGTTTTCGATCACTTTGGCTGCTTCAGCAACTTTAATAGTCGGTGCCAAATGAGTTCCTGCAGTAATTACGGAAGAATATAATTCATTCACTTTTTTGCCAACTTCGGGCGTAGAACCAGAAGTCACCTTTAATATCTTGTCTACCGTATGCTCCTTGTCTCCCGGATTTATTCGTTCCGGTGAATAACCTGCGTAAAAATCTTCATTGAATTTTAAACCACTGATTTTTTCCAGCACCGGAATACATTCATCCTCGGTCACTCCGGGATAAACCGTAGATTCATAAATCACCGTATCCCCTTTTTTCAAGACCTTTCCCACGGTTTCACTGCTTTTATATAAAGGAGTAAGATCGGGACGATTATTTTTATCTACCGGAGTGGGAACAGTAATAATGTAATAATTACAATCTTCAATTTCTGAAAGATCCGCGGTACAAAACAACCCGTTTTTTTCCGACGGTTTCTGTACGAGAGATTGCTGTAAAAGGTCATTTTCTACCTCTAAGGTAGAATCCACCCCTTTCATTAATTCATTTATTCTTTTTTGATTGATATCAAAACCAATCACAGGATACTTGGTTGAAAATAACCTGGCAAGAGGCAATCCCACATAGCCAAGGCCTATAACAGCTATTTTTATATTGTTGTTCATTTTAGTTCATTTTGGTGATGCTGTGATACTGTGATGTTGTGATTTGTAATCATTTTATTTTTAATACTCTTTTATTCTAATTCAGTTTTTACAC
>JBAVQO010000436.1:0-1521 GCA_049694135.1 Gillisia sp.
CCCACATAAAATAATGAGCTTTATTGGAAGTGAGGGCTTCAATAGCGCCATTTATATCACCCACCACATTAAACTTTAGCGAAGAAGTGTCCCAACCTTGTTTTTCTGCGTTTACATAAGCCATCAGTTCAGAACCGGAGCCTCTTCTGCTAATGGCGCAAATTGTATTTTTCAATTCGCTTACCGATTGGAAATTAGAATCGGCAGCAACATGAATTCCCCAGATTAAAGGCGACTCCACATACGAATGAACAATTTTTGAAGGATTTCCCGCAATAATATCTTTTACAATACCTTCAGTTAAAATAACAGCTACATCTATTTCTCCGTTTCTTAAAGCTGAATTCATAACACCTGTTCCTCCCGGAAAGTTTTTCCATTCGATCTCAATATTTTCATATTGAAAATCGCCTTCTTCCAGACATAAATGCCACGGAAGATTGAAATGTTCGGGAACACCGCCTACTCTTATTGGTTTCATTGTTTATGCTTTTCTTTTAAATAGTTATAAATGGCCATCTGCGACCTGATTTCCTTCTCGTGGGCACTCATAGAAATATATTCATTCTGCTCATCTTTATCCTGAATTCTGGCTTTTACATTATCTGAAAGCTGAATGTTGAGAATATCTTTAAACTCCTGTGCGAGATCTTTATCCAGAACCGGGGAAATCACCTCTATTCGTCGGTCCAGGTTTCTGGTCATCCAGTCGGCACTGCCATAAAAGATCTTCTCATCTCCACCATTTTCAAACACGTAAATGCGTCCGTGTTCCAGAAACCGATCTACAATACTGGTAATAAAAATATTTTCGCTCATTCCTTTTACTCCGGGAATCAAACAGGTAAAGCCCCTAACCAACAGCCTAATTTTAACTCCGGCCTGGCTCGCCTTGTAAAGCCACTCAATGATCTCTGGATCTTCCAGGCTGTTCATTTTTGCCGTGATGGCGGCTTTTTTACCGGCTTCGGCATTTTCAATTTCGTTGATAATTAGCTTTGTGAAATTATGTCGGGTTGAAAATGGCGATACAAACAGGCATTTTTCGCGTGGTACGATAAGTTTTCCCGACAATACTTTAAAAAGGCGATCTACTTCTTTAGTGATATTCCTATTGGCAGTAAAAATGGCATGATCGCAGTAAATTTCAGAAGTTTTACTGTTAAAATTCCCGGTTCCTATGTAGGCGAATCTTGTTTTCTTACCATTCTTTCTGCGGGTCACCAGCATTATTTTGGAGTGGACCTTAATTCGCGGATAACTGTAAATTACGTTTGCTCCTTTTTTCTCAAATTTTCGTCCCCACTCGATGTTGTTCTCCTCATCAAACCGTGCTTTTGCTTCCACAAAAACCGTCACATCCTTGCCATTGTCCAACGCCGTTAACAGACTCGAAGTGAGCGAAGATTCATCGGCGACCCTGTAGAGAGAAATTTTTATTTTTTCTACAAAAGCATCATTTGCGGCCTGTTCTAGAAAGCGTTCCACATAATTAAAAGACATATACGGAAAATGCACCGC
>JBAVQO010000437.1:0-6216 GCA_049694135.1 Gillisia sp.
AACATAAATCACAAGCGGCTCAAGAAATCTTCCCATTCCTTTTGGCTGATGTCTTTTTTTATAACTTCTTCCAAGAGAAACAAACATGACAAACATCAAGGCTCCCACTAAGAACATTCCTACCACATTTTTTGTGATAGAAAAATCTAAAGGAGTGTCGTTTATAGGATATTCGCTCTCTTCTTTATTATATTTTATGGTTCCTTCCGCATCGGTTTTATAGATTTTGGTTTCAAACAACCTGTAGGTCTGCCCGTCGAGGGTTACCAGATCTTCACCGTGATGAAATCTTTCTGCAGAAAACACTTTTAAACCATTGTCCCATAGAATTACAGGAAGCGCTATTCCGTAATGTTCTCCGGTTTCTCCGTTCGCCGCAAAATCGAGATAATGGGAATCTTTAAGGTGATGGCCTATAAATTCCTGAATTCCTTCGCGGGTATTTACTTTTCCATGCTCTTCTTTAGAATTATGCTCGTTTTCCTGGGCATTCATCTGAAATGAAACAAGCACTAAAAGACCGGCTAGTAGTATTTTAAAAATGTTTTTCTTTTGCATTTTCAGTTATAGTTTCCATCTATAAAATTCGGTGCAAATGTACACAATTAAATAAAAAATAATCCTATAAAATTATCATTAAGTTTTTCCTATATAAAATCGCTGTAATTAATTGTCGTTATTGAAGTTAGCGCTATTCAATTCGTGCAGTAAGTAAAAAATTTCTACTCCCACACAGAGCACAAAAGGGATAAAAAAGTGAAAAAACACTGATTTATTCAACTCGAAATTTGAGGCTTTTATCAGGTAAAGAAATGCTGATAATTTTAGAGTTGAAAGGGCTAAAAAAAGATAGCCTATATAGTAGATCAGCTTATCTCGAAAAATGATAAAATTTATAAGAAAAATATAAGTGAATCCAAAATTGAACAAATAGCTGAAATTTACAAGCGGAAGAACCTCCGGTTTTATAGAAACCAGACGCGTATGTACTACGTAAACAACCAAAAGAACCAGAATAAATCCTGCTGTGAATTTAACCGCCTTAGATATCATTTTTTGTTAAGACTTTTCAATTGTTGTAGCACAATATAGAGAGAAGCAAAAACACCAAAGAGCACCAAGCCTATGGTAAACCAGTTTTTTTCTGAAGGATAACGTTCGTCCAGTTTCTTTCCGATCCAGGCACAAATAAATATGGTCGCTCCCATTTGGAGGGCAATCCCGGTAAAAATAGCCCAATTTTTAAGCGGACTTTTCTTCTCCTTGTTTTCCTCGTTTTCCGTCATTTTTTAATGTTTTTATGGGGTGGAGCATTTTACAGGTGGCGTTAAAGGTAGCGCCAGGCTCAATAACCAATTTTGCGGTTGCAACCTCTCCTTTAATAACCGCTTCAGGACGAAGCGTCAGCGTTTCTTCTACATGAATTTTACCCGTAAAAGTTCCTTCAAAATCGGCATTTCTGCACTCCATGTCTCCTTCAACATTTCCGCCTTTGCTAATTACTACTTTTCCACCGGCCTTCAAATTTCCTTTTAAAGTTCCTTCGATTCTAAAAGCGCCTTTAGACGAAATATCTCCGGTAATGATCGTTCCCGAAGAAATGCGGTTCTGTTCTTTCACATTTTCGGGCAACGATTTTAATTTTGAATTATTGGTTTTGGTAAACATTACTCGAGAAATTTAATTATTATTTCTTGTTTTGAGATACTGGTCAAGGTTTTTATAGAGCTGAACAATTCTGTAGTTTTCTGCAGAAATAAAGACAGGTGCTCTATCTACCAGGTACTTTTTATTGTTTTTTAAAAGTTCTGCAAAACCCTCGGCACGGTTTTCATCTTTCAATCCGTGTACCACTACAAAAACTTCTTTTGGATTATAAACATCTAAAGAGGTGGAAAGTCCGTTGTAATTCAGGTCTTTTAAAGCCTTATTTATCTTTTCCTGTAAAGCTTCGGCCTTCGCTCGGTTTTCTGAAGAAAAAGCAAAAAGCAGTTTCATATTTTTCTGAGGCGCTTCCATTTGAAACTGAAGATTTTCCATTTTCGGAATGGCCGTATTAAGAAGTTCTTCCGCTTTTTTACCTGCATCAGATCGCGGATAATCTCGTGTCACATCCAACAAAGCCTGTTTGTATGCCTCTAACCCCATCAATCTTCCGGTGGCCTGAGCCTTCAATAAGGCAAATTTTGGAACCAATGCATTATCTCTATATTTTTCCATGTAAACAGAAGAAGAATCCAGAACAGCCTGATACTTTCCGTCCTGAAATAGTTTATAAATTGAATCGAAATTCTTTTGCGCCTTGTTCGCTTCCTGAAAAGCCAGCTCAGGGTTTTTTATTCTCTCGGCATAGCGCGACTGGGGAAATGAATTTAAAACTTCATTTTTAAATTTTTCTGCTTCGGAAATATTGCCTTCCTCTTTGTAAATTTCGTATAAATAATAATTCGCAGGGGCGAGATAACGTTCTTTATCGGTGTAGTCCAGCAAAGATTGAAGCCGTTCCTTTGCCAATGCATTTTTACTATATTTTTCTTTATAAATAAGCCCCAGCCTGTAATAGGCATCGTTGCGTTGAGAAGATAAACTGTCTATATATTCTGTATCCTGCGGAATTTGAGCCAGATATGTTTGCGGATCAAACTGCGGATTGTTTTCTAAAATAAGGGTAGAAACCTCATCTAACTCTCCGGGTTGTGCTGCAACAGCCGCCCCGGTATCGGTTCGCCAGTTATCTTTTAACTCTCTTTTTCCCCATGTTCGCAAGAATTCTTGCATTCCGTTTGCCACGCGCGAAGGATTGTAAAAGTAAAAAGTATTTCCCGGATTTGGCCCTCCAATAGCAGGAGGCAAGGTAGATGTTAAAGTGGCTCCGGGTGCGGGTGTTTGTGCCGAAATATCCCTTTTTTCTGCCGCGAGTTTTGCTTTTTCTTTTAAACCTTCAGCATAGCGGGTGAAATAACTTAGGCGTTCATCATCGCTCATTGCCACCAGATCTAAAATACTGTCGTTCTTTTCCGCGATTTTCTCATACAGGATCACCTCCTTGAGATTATCGCGTTTGCGCATAATTTTAAAATAGTCTCTGGTGTTTGCCGGAATCTGTGTCAGCGTGCTATCGTAATAGGCACTTGCCAACTGATATTCTCCGCGGTCAAAATGAATGTTTCCCAACGTTTCGTAGCTGAGCGACTTCAAAAATTTGTCGTTCGTAGCCGCTTTTAAAGATTTATTATAGTATTCCTGTGCCTGCTGAATAGAATCAAGATGATTATAATATTCGGCAAATTGAAAAAAGATTTTATCTAAAAAGGGGCGATTTTCTCTATTGTCTGCAAGATCCTGAAGTTTTTGCAGTAGAATCGAAGGATTATTGGTGTCGAAATTAAAATTTCGTGTCTGGGCCAATTGGGCATTTACAAGAAATTCACGAGGAATTTTCCGGTTTAACTCTATAATTTTATCGAAGACTAGATCTGCACTGTCACGCTGGTTAAACCTATTGTAAAGCTGTGCCTCTATATAATAATAGCGCGCTTGCTTTTCGTGGTCGCCGGTTATTTCAGCCGCTTTTTTTAAAGGAACGATCGCGCTGTCCAGCGCGCCTGTATTAATGTAAGCCTGGGCCAGCATTGCATTGGCTCCGGCAGCATCCTGACTGCTGAGGGATTCCGATTTCAAAAGTCTCTTTAGATTTTGAATCGCCAATTCATCATTTTCGAGCCGAATATTGGTTTTTTCTCTCCAGATTTGGGCTTTATTAATGTTATTGCTGGCGGGATATTTATAAAGAATATAATTGAAAGCCTCAAGAGCCGGAATAAACCGCTGATCGTAATAACGAGCTTTGCCCAACAGCAGATAAGCTTCATCCATCTGCGGGTTCTTTTCTTGCCCGCCAATCTGCATGGAATGTTTTTGAATTGCCTTAGTGGCCTTTTCTTCCGCAGTTTTAAAACTTTCGTTCTTAGTGGTTCCGGGGAGGGCAATGTCGTGGGAAACCGCCATTCTCTCTACGGGCAAAATATTCCAGAAATCTTCGAAATACGAAGCGTCGATCTGTTGTTTGCCTTCCTGTAGAGCCACCTCTCCGTTATAGAGAGTGTTATATTCGGCAGTTACTGCATGGTAATTCCTGTTGATGAAGGTATTTTTCTTTCGGGAGCATCCGGAAACACCTATCACCAAGACCAGAACCGAAATACCAAAGGTAATTTTCTTCAAAATCAACAAGTTCTTGTTACAATAAATAACTGCGGAGCTTTGGTTTTAGTATGCTAAAATACGTCTTTTTAAGAACTTTGATCGGAGTTCTATACCTCCTGCTCTTCTTTTATGGAAATTTCTCCCGCAAAAAAAGTTTCCAGTTCCTTTAAGGTGGCCTGCGATGTTTTGATGTCTTTTACCACAACACCTTTATCCAGAACAACAATTCGCTCACAAACTTCGGTCACATGAATTAAATCGTGACTGGAAACCAATACAGTTACTTCTGTATTCTCAGAAAGCTCTTTCAAAATTTTCTTTAACCGAATTTGGGTGGTAGGGTCCAGGTTTGCAAACGGTTCATCGAGAATAATTACCTGTGGCTTCCCGATAAGTGCCGCCACAATCCCTGCTTTTTTTTGATTTCCTTTGGAAAGATCTCTCAGGTATTTCTTTCTTCCTAAAATCTCACCATTAAAGAAATCTTCAAAAGGAGCTAAAAAGGCATCGATATCGGCGCGATTTTGGCCTCTCAATTCCCCTATAAAATAGAAATATTCTTCCGGGGTAAGATATCCAATCAAAAAGCTTTCATCTATAAACGAAGAAGTAAAAGGTTTCCACTCTTCACTCTGACTCACCGTAATATCGTTATTAAAAATATTTCCGGTAGAAGGCTGGATCAAATCGAGGAGCAGGCTAAAAAAAGTGGTTTTTCCGGCGCCATTGTTCCCCACCAGGCCAAAACTTTGACCCCTGGGAATAGAAAGTTCCTCAATGGTTAAAACGGTCTCTCCGTTGTATATTTTACTTAGGTTGGTAACTTGTATCATAATTATTTCTTTTCGTTAAATGCCGCTATGGTCTTGTATTTCCCTTTTTGATAAACATATTCTATTTTATTCAGAAAGAAATTCTTAAAAATAAGACCTAAAATTCCGCTTAGTCCCAATGCAATAATTCCGGCGTCAAAGCTTATGAATTTATAGGGAATATAGAATATCAGGATCGGACCCAGCATTTTTGGCAACGCGATTACCAGTTGGGTTGGATTAAAACCCTGGGTGTTGCTAAAAGCTTTTGCTTTTACATTAAGCTCCACCGGCACTCGGTTCAGAGCGCCCCCGAAAAGGGTTATAAATGAATTGAGACCGATATTAAAAAGAGCTCCTGCTGCGATCATTCCGTAGATTTTCCAGCCAAAATAAAGATAAGGTGTGGCTAAAATAAAGGAGATTCCCACCGCAAAGATCATTAAATACCATTTAGACTCCAGGTATTTTCGATAAGAAATATTTTGGCTCATAAGCATTTTGTAATACTCGCTATCCCAGGAAGGAACCAATTGCCCAAAGGAAAATAAAAATCCGCCGGTGATAAAAATAGAAGCAAAAGCTAAAAATCCCGGCATTTCATAATAATGTTTATTGGTGTAAAAAATTAACCCATAGAATAAGAAGACAACAGACATGAATAGCACTTTCTTTGGACGCGCATTTCTTGTGATAAGCCGAATATCGTTCTTAAGAAATACCGAAAGACTTCCAAACCTGTCCAGCCAGCTCATTTCTGAGGTGTTCACTTCTTTTATTTTTTTTGAAATTGCGGCATCCAGGTAAAAATCCTTTTTCACGTATTCATAATTCATTCTGAATAAAAACAGCATCAAAACCAACGGAATAACCACCAGATAGGGTCTTGAGAATAACAGATTGAAAAACACTCCTGCCGGTTGGGAAACAGAATAGATGCCATAATATTGAAGCAATCCAAAAACAACAATCAACCCTGCTAACAGGTAAAAAACGGTGTTGTTTTTATTGATTAAAAAATTAAGATAGTTTACACACAGCGTAAAAAAAACCATAGAGAAAAACCAGCTCGTAACGGCTAGGGGTGCGTAACCCTTGGTGAGCAGCACAATAGAAAAAGGCAAAAAGAAAAACAGCGGCAAAAAGTTGAAAAAAGAAAGGCTGGTTTTGGTAAGCAGATAATTGATAATGGTTTTTC
>JBAVQO010000438.1:0-4882 GCA_049694135.1 Gillisia sp.
CCAGGGCAGGAATGGTCCAGATACCACTTTGAGTAAAAAAGCTCCAGTAATACCAGAAAGGGCGGACGTTGTAGTTAAACCATCTCGAACTTTCCCTGCTGGCGATTTCTGAAAAGGCGCCGGGATCGTAAAAATGGACGAGAAACGTCCACCAGATGCTGCCTACAATACCAATGATGAAAAACACAAGCATGGCTTTCCAATTTTTTTTGACATCTATTTTGTAAACGATCCCATAGCTTATAAGAAATGGCAGAAAGAGAGCATAAACAGAAACCGGACCTTTGCTAAGCAGGGAGGCTCCCAGGAATAAACCTCCTATCGCTGCATAAAATATTTTTCTACCAGAATTATGAAGCGTTTTAAGAAAGAAAAATATTCCTCCCATCATAAAACTATGGGTATAAATATCCCATTGCCCATCTCTTCCCGCAAAAATTATATAAAAAGAAGTAGACAAAATAAGAGTCGACCAAAAAGCAATATTTTTTTGGACTTTAATGCTAATTTGAATTTTGTAGAAAATCAGCATTAAAAAAAGCGCTGCGAGGGCTGCCGGTAATCGGTAAGCAAAGACATTATGGATCCCGAACAATGAAGCCGATATAGCCGTTAACCAGGTGGGCAAAGGAGGTTTTTCGTAGCGAGGTAAATCGTTAAGCGTAGTAAAGATCCAGTGTCCATGGGTAAGCATCTCCCGGGCAGAAATGAAATTACGGGCTTCCATTATATTTACATATAATACTCCCAGATGAGAAAGAAAAACAAGAACTCCCACCAGCAAAAGAAGGAGTTCCGGATATTTTTTGTATAAAAGCCTAAACATGGGGCATCTGCAAAATAGTTTAATTTTCGGCGGGGAGATTCAACAAAATTCTGGCAGCAGTAAAAGGCGAGGTTTCATTGTTTTCTATGGCGATCATTTGTTTTTTAAGTTCTTGTTTTATTTTTTCATTGCTGTAAAACCGGTTCTTAAGATGTTCATTGATGGTTTGAAGCAGCCAGAATTTGTTTTGTTCTCTTCTGTTCAGGTTGAAATAACCATTTTTATTAGTAATGCCGTGGTATTTTTCTATCATTTCCCAAATCTCGGTTATCCCGGTGTTTTTTAAGGCGCTGCAAAGTAAAACTTTTGGTTTCCATTGGCTTTCTTTAGTAGGATATAAATGCAAAGCTCTTTTGAAATCGAGGCTGGCTTCTCGGGCAGCTTTTAAATTATCGCCGTCTGCTTTGTTTATTACTATAGCGTCTGCCATTTCAATTATGCCTCTTTTTATTCCCTGTAATTCGTCGCCGGCGCGGGCGAGTTTTAACAACAGGAAGAAATCGGTCATACTGTGAACGGTGGTTTCACTTTGTCCCACCCCTACAGTCTCGATCAAAATCACGTCGAATCCGGCAGCTTCACATAAAATAATGCTCTCGCGTGTTTTTCTGGCTACCCCGCCTAAAGATTCTCCGGAAGGAGAAGGCCGAATAAAGGCATTTTCGAGGGTTACCAGTTTTTCCATTCGGGTTTTGTCGCCCAAGATACTTCCATGGGAAACACTGCTGGTAGGATCTACCGCTAAAACGGCAACTTTTTTGCCTTTTGCGATCAGAAAACTTCCAAAAGCCTCTATAAAAGTACTTTTTCCAACTCCGGGTACTCCTGTAATTCCAATTCTAATAGATTTTTGAGAATAAGGTAGGCAGCCTTCAATCAATTTTTCCGCTCTTTTTTGATGCTCTTCCTGTGTGCTCTCTGCAAGGGTAATTCCGCGACTCAGGGCCGTTTTATTGCCTTTAATCAGTAGATTCTTCAGGTCTTCATCGGAATATTGCTTAGGGCCGGAAATCTTTCTATTCTGGCGATAAGCAGCATTAATGTTCGAAGAAACTTTACCTTCAGATTCGTATAATGCAGATTTATGATTCTTTTTAGTCAAATTAAAACAGATATTATAAAATTTAAGAATAAAGGTTTTGTGCACCTCTTCTTTGTTGGTATCTTCAAATTTAAATATAAAATTAATCAAAATCATTCAAGATGAAGACAATGTATAAAGCCACAGTTACTGCTCACGGAGGAAGAGAAGGTTTCGTAAAGAGTGACGACGGAATTTTAAATATGGAGTTGAGCATGCCCAAAGGTTTGGGAGGCAAAGGAGAAAAAAAGACCAATCCCGAACAACTATTTGCCGCGGCGTATGCCGGCTGCTACGGAAGTGCACTGCAAGTGGTGGCAAAAAAACACAAATTAGATCTCGGCGATTTTAATGTAACGGCGACGGTGGGAATAGGAAAAAATGAAGAGGAAGAGCTTCAGCTAAAAGTGACATTAGACAGTTATCTTCCCGGCGTGGATTTGGAAACCGGTGAAAAACTGGTGAACGAGGCCCATGAAATCTGTCCCTATTCCAATGCCACTCGCGATAACATTGATGTTAGTCTAAATCTTCTGCTGGACGACTAAGAGAGTCTGAAATTAATTTTTTGGCCCTGGCTAACACAGTGAAAATGTTCTAGTCAGGGCTATTTTTTTGTTTTATAGGTATTTCAATAAGAGTGTCATCCCAGGCCAGATTCAAATAAATAAAATCATTGCCTGTATCGAAATAGATCGTGAATTGTTCGACGGTATTAGCAGTTGGCCGTACGGGAATTTCGAGCATCAATGCATCCTTGCCGGGATCTCTGTAAGCATCGCCGTTCATTTTTATTCCCCAGGGATACATTTTTGAATTGAAAATAATTTTCCAGGATTCTCTTCCGGGAATGGTCCAGAGAGTATACTTTCCTGCTTTTAATAAAGAGCCATCTACAAGAATATCTTTGTTCGTTTCAAAAGTCGTGGCTTCGTTGGCTCCTGTTCTCCAAACCTGCTGAAAGGGCACAAGGTTTCCAAAAATTTGCCGATTCTTCTTATAAGGCCGGTTGTAAAAAACTTCCATTTTAAGACCTTTTTGGTTAAAATCTACTGTAGCCTCAGGACTGTGAGCTTTGGTGGCATACCTGAAAATGAATAAACCGGCCACGGCAACCAGAATAAGGATGACCAATATTTTGAAAAATAGTTTCATGACTTTCGATTTTTAGGATTTCTATGATTTATGCATTAGCTGAAATCGTTTATCTTCAGAATAAATTTACAGATTAAATAAAAAATATATCAGTTTTTGCAACACAGAATATTTTTAGTCGTCTTTAAAATGAACACCAACCAAAGAATACATTTTGTTTAAAAACCAGCTAATAGAAAAATGTCTTGCGAACGACAGGAAGGCACAAATGCAATTATATAACAAATATTGCGAGGGAATGTTTTTGGTAGCAAACAGATTTCTTAAAAACACACAGGAGGCAGAAGATGCCATGCAAGAAGGCTTTATAAGCGCTTTCTTAAAACTGAAGCAGTTCGAGGGAGAAGTGAGTTTTGGAGCCTGGTTAAAGAGAATAGTAATAAATAAGTGCCTGGATAAATTAAAGGCTAAAAAGCTGAACTATGTGGCGCTGAATGAAAGTGTACTGGCAAAAGTTGAAGATGAGAGAGATGAAAGCTGGGAAGTAGATGAAGATGTAAATGTACAGGAAGTGACAAGGGTAATTGAAAATTTACCCGAAAAATATAAATATCCACTCATGTTGTTTCTTATGGAAGGGTACGATCACGAAGAGATATCGGAAATTTTAGGAATAACGCAAGTGGCTTCGCGAACATTGATACATCGCGGAAAAAAGAAATTATTGGAAGAACTTAAAGTATACACAAATGGCACAGGAGCTTAGAGAGATGTTCAGAAAAGAGGAAGCCGAGAGTGCTTCGCCTCTTAAGAGAGGTCATTCCAAACGCTTTAAAAAAAGACTGGAAGCGGCTTTACCTACAGAAAACCGCTCAGCAGGTTATATGTACTTAAAGATTGCGGCTGTCTTCATGGTTGCTGTTGCGGTAGCGGGTTTCTTTTACCTTCAACCCAGTTCACAGCCTTCTCCGGCTGTAACATCTGCACCGACAGAGCAGGTAAAAAAAGAGAAAACCTCTCCTGAAGAGTTTAAACTTCGGGATATTTCTCCGGAATTCAAAAAAGTGGAGAATTATTATATGGCGAGTATAAATGTGGAGCTGGCCAAGTTGGAAATAAATCAGGAAAACAAGGAATTGATAGATTCTTTTATGGTGCAATTGGCCGGTCTGGATAAAGAATATAAAAGGCTGAATAGCGAAATAAATGAAAATGGTATCAACCAGCAGACCGTAGAAGCTATGATTACAAATTTGCAAATGCGCTTGCAGTTGCTCTTAAAATTAAAGAACAAATTAAAAGAACTTCAATTATCAAAAAATACAGCTCATGAAAATTTACAGGCTTAAGAACAGGATTTTTCTGGTGCTCTTGCTTATTTCCGGATTTGCCGTTGCACAAACACAAAAACTTCAGAAAACATTCACCACTTCGCAGGATGTGCGAGTGAATATAGATTCCAAAAACACTAATATCGTAGTTGAAAATTGGGATAAAAATCAGGTGGAAATCACAGCTACTACAGATGCGGACACCAAAGATGCGAAACAGGTGCTCGAGAACTGGAAACTCCAGGTTTCCGGTGGAACTTCAGATATAAATATTATATCAGGAGGCGGGGAAGCACCTTTTCCAGAGATGGATATGGCTTCTCTTAATGAATCTATGAGCCAGCTGGGCGATCTTATGAAGCCTCTTATGCAGAACCTGGTTGCTCCCCTGGTGAAAAATATTGCACAGAACCCGCTTCCCCCGGAGTTTTATGCAAAAATGGGGAATGTGAATTTCGATTATGAAGCTTACCAAAAAGAGGGTGACAAGTATATGAAGAAATTCGAAAAGCAGATGAAGGAAAATTTTGGCGACGACTTTAATGAATC
>JBAVQO010000439.1:0-9218 GCA_049694135.1 Gillisia sp.
AACAGTTCCCGCAAAGCCAGACAAAGTCCCTATCCTGCCATTGCTTTTAACCTGCACTGGCAGTTCGAGAAACTCCGGGAAATGGGAACTTATACAACAGTTCGCGATAAGATTCGGGAAAGGGATACCGAATTACAGGGAAATATTAATCCTATGTTGGAAGATTTTGGAAAAAGAAGTGAGGCCAGGCAGTATAGTGGACGAAATGTTGGAGAAGAGTGGAAATGTCCGTTCTTTAATGGAAAAAATAAAGATGTACCAACCAAAAAAGTATAGGAAAAAAGATAGAAATTTCTTTTTTGATTTTATAAATGCACATCCATTCGCAAGTTGTGTTATAAAAGGAAAGCATTTGCTGGCCACGCATATTCCGGTGTTAACTGAGGGCAATAGCGAACAGTTTCGCCTTTTTTCACACCTCGCGAATCACAACGAGATGAAAAAATACATAAAGGATGGGGCAGAAGTGCTTCTGATTTTTCAGGGCGCGCATGGGTACATTTCCTCGTCGTGGTATAGGGAAAAAGACATAAGCACCTGGGATTATTCGGCGGTACATGTAAACGCTAAAATAAAACTGCAATCTGCCGAAGAATTGGAAATTTCTCTGGCTGAACTGGTGAAAAAGTTTGAAGAGAATCAGGAAAGTCCTCTGTAATATGCAGATATTCCAAGGCAGATGCTTCAGGATCATCTGCCGCTAATCACCGGTTTTTATGCTGAACCCTTTAACATGCAAGCCGTGGCAAAATTGCACCAGGGATATGAAAAAGAGGATATTGAGTCGGTAGTAGATTATCTTACTAAAGAAGCTTCAGGGAACACTGAATTAGTTAAAGATATAAAAAGAGAGAACTCTGTTCACAATAAACAATAACCAATTAACAATAAACAGTAAACAAGAAACCAGAAACAATAAAAAAATGCCAGAACTCCCAAGTGTACAACGTTTTACAGATTACCTGACTTCGCACGCGCTGCATAAAAAGATAGAAGGCGTGGAAGTGAAAGATAAATCTTTACTCGACAATACGTCCGCGGCGACACTTCAGAAAAAATTAAAGGGAGAAAAATTGAAGTCGGCTAAGCGCCACGGGAAATATTTACTGGTAAATTATAAGAAGGAAGGAAACTTGTTTTTTCATTTCGGAATGACGGGAAAGTTTAAATATTTTAAGGAAGATGAAGAGGCTCCAAAATATTCGAAGCTGCTGTTTAACTTCAGCAACGGCGATCATCTGGCATATATTTGTCCGCGAAAATTAGGCAGATTTGGGCTTTCAGAAAGTATAGAAGATTTTTTAAAAGATAAAAAGCTGGGTCCAGATGCACTGGATAAGGATTTAAAGTTTCAGGATTTCAAAGAGATCTTCAGCAAAGGCAGGGGAGCGATTAAAAGCAGCCTTATGAATCAGAAACATATCGCCGGAATCGGTAATTTATGGTCAGATGAAATGCTTTTTCAGTCATCTGTAAATCCGGAGCGCCACGGAAATGATCTAACGGAAAGCGAGTTGAAGGAGATGTATAAAAACATGCGGAAGATCCTAAAAAAGGTGATTGGAACTGATGGCAGAAATTATCCTGATGACTATTTGCGAATGCACCGCGAAGATGGTGCAAAATGCCCTTTGTGCGGAGGGAAAATTGTGAAAAAGAAGATAGGCGGCCGCTCATCTTACTTTTGCAGAGAACATCAGAAATAGAGGAAACAGATATAAAATTCAGAAATCATGGGAAAGGGACTTTTAGAAAAATACCACGAAAAACGTGATTTTTCACTCTCTTCAGAACCTTTTGGAGAGAGCAAGGATAAAAAGGATGAGGAAAAACAAATTTTTGTGATCCAAAAGCATGACGCCAGCCATTTACATTTTGATTTTCGATTACTGGTGGACGGGGTTTTGAAAAGCTGGGCCGTTCCCAAGGGGCCTTCTACCGATCCCCGGGTAAAAAGGCTGGCGATGCCTACCGAAGATCATCCCATAGAATACGCCGATTTCGAAGGAATTATTCCGCAGGATCAATATGGTGGCGGTACGGTGATGGTCTGGGATGCAGGCACCTATGAGAACGATAAAAAAGATAAAGACGGAAACCTGATCCCGATGGGTGAACAGCTGGAAAACGGCCACACTACTTTTATTCTTAACGGGAAAAAACTGAAAGGAGGTTTTACGCTCATCCGCACTCAAAAAGGGAAAGACGAGCGCTGGATCCTGAAAAAAGTAGATGATGATGAAGCCGATGCTAGAAGGAATCCTGTGAATACTGAAAACAAATCAGTACTAACTCAGCGAACCATGGATGAAATCAGCAAGGAAGCCGAAAAAAATGATTGATATTCTCGAAAACCTGCCTGAAAAGTCGAAGGAGGAATTAAAAAATGAAAAGCAGCCGGATTGGACGAGTCCTATGCTGGCCACCCTCACCCATGAGGTTTTTTCAGATAAAAACTGGCTCTTTGAGCGTAAGCTGGATGGGGAACGCTGCCTGGTTTTCAGAAAGGGGAAAGAAGTGAATATCATGTCGCGAAACCAAAAAAATCTGGATGTCACTTATCCTGAAGTAGTGCAGGCTTTTAAAGATCAGGGAAACAACGATTTTATTGTAGATGGAGAAATGGTGGCCTTTGAAGGAAAGGTTACCAGTTTTTCTGCTTTACAATCCCGAATGCATCTTAAAGATCCCGAACTGGTAAAACAGAGTTCCACAAAAGTGTTTTTCTATTTATTCGACATTCTTCATCTGGATGGATACAATCTTACCCAACTTCCGCTTCTTCAGCGAAAGAAGATATTAAGAAGGTTCATCGATTTTGCAGATCCCTTGCGCTTTACGACACATCGCAATCAAAAAGGCGAAAAATACTTTAAAGAAGCCTGTGAAAAGAGCTGGGAAGGACTTATCGCGAAAAAAGCCGACAGCATCTATAAACATTCGCGATCTGGAGACTGGTTAAAATTAAAATGTGTGAACGAACAGGAATTCGTAATCGGTGGGTACACAGATCCGCAGGGAGAACGTATAGGTTTCGGTTCATTGCTAATAGGTTATTATGAAGATGAGAAACTGCGATATGCCGGAAAAGTGGGTACAGGATACAACGATGCCATGCTTGCCGATCTCTCCGAAAAAATGAAGAAAAATGCTATAAATTCTTCCCCTTTTGAAAACAATAAAGACCTGCCCAGGTCCAAAGTGCAGTGGACAAAACCGAAGTTTGTTGCCCAGGTAGGTTTTACAGAATGGACAGGATCGGGAAAATTGCGGCACCCCAGGTTTTTGGGAATACGCGAGGACAAGAGTCCAAAGGAAGTTGTAAGAGAAAAATAATAGTTATGAGTGAGAAAACAGAAACAGAAATAAACGGTCACGAAATAGTATTGAGCAATGCCAATAAGGTCTTTTTTCCAAAAGGAGGATTTACCAAGGGAGATGTTGTGGAGTATTACTCAAAAATCGCGGATACTATGTTGCCTCACCTTAAAGACCGGCCATTGACGATGATACGCTTTCCCAACGGGATCGATGATAAAAGATTCTTTCAGAAAGATGCTCCCGATTATTTTCCGGAGTGGATAGAGAAAAAATCTATAAAAAAGGAAGATGGCGGCACCACGCATTATGTGATCTGCAACAATAAAGCGGCGCTGGTTTATCTTGCTAACCAGGCGTGCATTACGCCGCATATCTGGCTGAGCAAAAAAGACAAGCCCGACTATCCAAATCGAATGATTTTTGATCTGGATCCCTCGAATAACGATTTTTCTGAAGTAAAACAAGCAGCTAAAATACTGCGTTCCCTGCTCCAGGATGAGCTGGCTCTGCCGGTGTATCTTATGACTACCGGCTCCCGCGGATTGCATGTGGTGGTGCCTATAAAAAGAACCCGCGGGTTCGATCAGGTAAGGGAATTTGCCCAACAAATCGCCGCATTTCTTGAGAAAGAACATTCCGATTTTTTAACCACCGCTGTGCGGAAGAATAAAAGAGACGATAAGCTGTTTCTTGATGTGGCACGAAACGGGTTCGCGCAAACTACCGTCGCACCTTATGCCATAAGACCCATAGAAGGTGCGCCTGTAGCTACGCCGCTTAACTGGGATGAACTGAACAAATCTTCCCTTTCTGCGCAAAGTTATAACATCAGGAATATTTTTAACAGATTGGGAAGTATGGAAGATCCATGGAAAAATATTGGTAAGAACGCGGTTGTTCTTACTTCAGCAATGAAAAAACTCGATAAATTGTCGAAATAAACTCAGCTTCAGAAGAAGATTGCAGGAAATTTGATATGTGCAGTTGGATATTTTTAGAATCAGTTATAAAAAGAACAGAATGCCAGAAATTATTGAAAAGCAAACAGGCGCCGCCTTCAGCCTTAAAAAAGGACAGAAACTAAAAGTGACAGATCCGGAGGGGGAACAGGTAAGCGACATGGTTTTGTTTAATGCCGAAGATAAGCGCGAAAAGATCTCTTCCGGAAAAACTTTGGATTTTGAGGAGAGTATTCTTATTACCCGCGGAAATTTTTTATGGAGCAACCGCAGTCGAAAAATGATGAAAATCCTGGAAGACACAAACGGCAGAAACGATTTTTTGCTCGCTCCCTGTAGTCCGGAAACCTTCAAAATCATGTATAAAAACGATGGTTACCATCCCAGTTGTTTCGAAAATTTATATAAGAATCTTGATTCTTTCGGGATTGAACCCGATGACATTCCAACTGCTTTTAATATTTTTATGAATGTACAATTTCGTCCCGACGGCAAGCTGAGCGTGGAAGCGCCCATGAGCAAGGCCGGAGATTATGTGCTTTTCGAAGCGCAGATGGATCTTATCGTGGGGCTCACGGCTTGTTCTGCAGAAGACAGCAACAACGGCAGTTTTAAACCCATTGAATATGAAATTCTTGATTAAACATTCTTTTTTCTAAACCGCATATTCAGCATTTCTACGGCAAGAGAGAAAAAAATGGAGAAGTAAATATACCCTTTTGGAACGTGGTAATGCATTCCTTCAAGAATAAGCATAACGCCGATAAGGATTAAAAATGAAAGAGCGAGAATTTGAATAGTGGGATGTTCATTCACAAATTCGCCTACTGCTTTGGCAAAAATCATCATAACTATAATGGAAATTACTACGGCAATTATCATTAATAAGAGCTCATTTGTAAGGCCCACAGCGGTGAGAATAGAGTCGAATGAAAAAATGATATCCAGCAAAACTATTTGTAACACGGCGTATCCGAAAGAGTTTATATTCTTTACATTTTTTTCTGCTTCTGCTTTTCCTTCAACTTTATGATGGATTTCGAGAGTGCTTTTTATAAGAAGAAAAATACCGCCTGCAGCCAGAATGATATCGCGCCAGCTAAGTTGAAAATCGCTATAAGTTAAAACTGGATGAGTAAGGCCAACCAGCCAGGTAATGCTTAATAAAAGGAGAATACGCATAATGAGCGCGGCAGAAAGTCCTCCCAGCCTGGCTTTTTTTTGAAGGCTTTCCGGAAGTTTGCCTGCCACAAGAGAGATAAAAATTATATTGTCTATTCCAAGAACGATCTCCATGAAAGTAAGAGTTAGCAAAGCTATCCAGGTATCGGCTTGTAAAAAAATCTCCATAAATCCTTCCTTAAAAGAAGGCGGAAATTACAAAAATAAGTCGTAAGCAGGAAATGGGTTTGAATGATTTACTACGGGAATAAGTATATTTGAAAAAGTGTGATTCCCGACTTTTAAATTTTGAATAATGGCGTTAAAAGATAAACTATGAACACCACTAAAAAGAATTTTTTATATGCAACGCTACTTCTGGTGGCGCTTTATTTTTTATTTGTGGGCCTTTCTGCAACAAAAAATCTTTTTGCTCCGCTGGCCACGGCCGGTGTCTTAAGTTTGCTGGTAATGCCACTGTGTAATAAACTTGAGAACCACGGTTTTAAACGCTGGGCCACGGCTCTTTTAAGCGCAATCGGATTATTTCTAATCTCTTTGGGTTTTGTATTTCTGGTGGGAATGCAAATTGGCAGTTTCGCCCAACACTGGCCAAAAGTAAAGAAAAGAATAATGCCGCAGATAGAGCAGGTAAAGGACTTTGTTTCAGAAAATACTCCTTTAACAAAAAAGCAACTCGCTATAAGTCCGCAGGCGCCGGCCTCTTCTTCCAAATCAGGTGTTGTGGAACAGAAAATAGGTCCAATTTTAGGTGGAATAGTGAGTTTTTCGGGTAATTTCCTGCTTACTTTTGTCTATATCTTTTTTCTATTGCATTACCGGAGCATGTTCAGAAATTTCCTTATTGCTTTTTTTCCGGACAGAAAAAGGGAAACGGTAAAAGACGCGATAAACAAGTCGGCGAGAGTGGTTCCTCAGTACCTGGTGGGAAAAGCTATTTTGATGGGTATAAATGCCGTGTTATATGCCGTAGGTTTGGGACTTGCCGGGGTGCAAAATTATATTATGCTGAGTTTAGTAACGACCATCCTGACGCTGATTCCATATTTGGGAAATATTATTGGCTATATTATTGCCATTGTTTTTGGGTATATTTCATCTTCAGACCCCATGATCTTTGTGTGGATTACCCTCACTTTTTCTGTAGCACAATTTGTTGAAACCTATATTATTAATCCTTTCATTATTGGCGATAAAGTGGACTTGCATCCTTTTTTTGTTATAGTTGTTATAATCGTTGGAGATATGATGTGGGGAATTATCGGGATGGTTTTAGCCGTACCTCTTGCTTCCATACTCACTATTATTTTACTTCATATTAAAGAAACTAAAGAAATAGGTTTATTGCTAAGCAAAGATGGATTTACCGAAGATGAATAAAAGAATAACATTTCCAAAAGAACCTGAAAAAAAACTTAAAGATTAAATGAAACAAGAGAACAAAACCGAAGAACAGGAAATACAGGAAATTCTGAGCAACAAAAAAGTTCAGGAGGCGGTAAAGCAATCTACGGGAGACCAGGAGGAAGAAGTAAATACGCATTCGGCCGCCCTGGGAATTACCGCAATAATTTTTTTGGTTTGTGGTACTTTGTATTTTTTGGTGCAATACCAGGTAATTCCTGTTCCCATTAAATACGTTCCTCTGGTGCAACGAATCTTACTGGCACTCACTTTTGTTGCCGTTGTTGGAGTTATTAACAGATTGCTGAGAAAGATTTTGAACAGAAAAATACAGGATAAATCTGTTGCTTATAATCTTAGAAACATCATTAACCTCTTCAGTATTATTTTTGTTTTTATCATTGTACTCTCCCTGATTTTTGCCAACTGGTATGCTACCATGGTTTCTTTTGGAGTAGGTTCCCTTATTTTGGGTCTTGCCCTTCAAAATACCTTCACAAGCTTTTTTGGGTGGGTTTATCTTCTTGTTCGTAAGCCTTATCAGGTGGGAGACCGCATAAAAATTGGTTCCGCTTACGGCGATGTTATTAGTGTAGATTATCTGGATACAACGCTGTGGGAATTCCGGGGAGATTATCTTTCGGGAGATCATCCCAGTGGTAGGATCATCAAATTCACGAACTCCAAAGTGTTTACCGAATATATTTATAATTATTCCTGGCCACTGTTTCCCTATATCTGGAATGAACTCAATTTCTTTGTTTCTTACGATAGTGATCTTATTTTTATTTCAGATTTTATCAAAAAAATAGCTGAAGAAGAAATTGGAGAGGCCATGACCCGGCGGGTTAAACGGTATAAAAAAATACTGGCAGACACTGTGGTGGAACAGGTGGAAGTAAGAGAAAGACCTTCTGTTATTTTGAGAGCCAATGCAAATACATGGATAGAAGTTACTTTGCGATACCTGGTGGATCCCAAATCATCTGGAAAAGTGAAAACAACTCTTTTTAAGGAGATCATGAAGAAACTGAAAGAACATCCCGATAAGGTAAGATTCCCCAACCAGAAGTAAGAGGCGTAATAACCGTTTAAGTTACATATCTAAAGCACTTTTCAAAAATTTTCCTATTTCTGAAAAATTGTTGAAAAAGGGATTGTTTTTCTAATTAAGTTAGCGGGCTAAAAAACTAACAATTAGAGAAATATGAAAATAGTGTCTTATAAACTGATTTTATTTTTTCTGCTCATTTCTTTTCAGGGAATATGCCAGAAAGATGTATTTATTGTGAAGCTTCAACCCACCGAAAAAGTAGAGCCGGGAAGGTTTTTTATTTCGAAGGTAATAGATAATAGAGCGGTAAAAGATAACATTGGTATTATTCAGAGAGGGATGGCCAATAAAAAGCTTACCGCGAATTTCGAACTTCCTTTTGAAGAAGAGCTGCAACAGACGTTTAATGTTTTACTTCCTCCTGGCGCCGGAAAAGATAGTTTGGTGGCCAGTATAACTATGTTGAACATTTCAGAAAAAACAGGTTCCATGTCAGAAACTGGAGCCAGTAATGTGGAGATTGAATTTCTTCGGCTTATTGATAATCAACTCTACAGTATAGGAAATTATACCGCCACAGTAGAAGGAAAAGGTCTGGATGTTACCCGAAAACATGGAGAGCGAATAATTGAAGCTCTTACACAAATTATAAAAAAAGTATCTCCTGACCTGGAGAAGGAGCCAAGCACGCTTGTAATAAAGGATTTACAGCTTGAAAAACATAAAATAGATTTTTCTGCTCCGGTTAGCAAAGGTCTTTACTACAATTTTGGGAGTGTATCTTCTAACAAACCGGCAGATTCGATGGACTACACGGTAAAAATGATTGCTGAAACAAAAAAGATAAATCATTATCAGGTATATCACGGCCAATCAAAAAAGAGAATTAAACATCTGTATGGTTTTTCTGATGGTACTGATTTTTATTTAAGCTCTTCAGAATATGTTCAGGAAGGGTACTTTGTAAAATCTAAATTGATGGGCAGGTTTATTTATTTTGAAGATCAGTTTTCTAATCCCACCGCTTCTGCCGCCTTTGGAGCTATTGGTGCTTTGGCCTCCAACAAGTATAGCGGCATTGTGTTAGATCGAACTACAGGGATGGTGACTGTATTAAATCAGAAAAATACAGTAAATCTTTTGGCTTCATATCCCGTTCTTTTGGAAAGATATAAATCAGGAAAAAAAGAAGTTGAAGATGTGAGAGATATCATTTTGGAGCTTAACAAATCAGAAATGATCGAATAAAAATAAATCTGAAAACCCCCAAAAAATAAAAAAGCTTCCCATTTCTGAGA
>JBAVQO010000440.1:0-7502 GCA_049694135.1 Gillisia sp.
TAGCTACAGGGAGCATATTGGTTTCCAAAACCGTAGGAAAGAGAGGCATTTACCTTCCAGGGTCTCCAGGTAGTGTAACTTTCGTGAAGAGTTTCATCATTTAAATTCTTATCCAATTCATTTTCAAAAAAGTCCCAATAAGGCAAAGTTTTTCCATTGGGACCAGGGTCGGGAAACAGCGGCTCCAGTCCACTGGTTTGGTAACTTCCGTGGTATAAATAATTTTCCACATCTTTTTTATGAAACATAATCCCAACATCCTGCACAGAGCCGGTAGCAATAAAATTTTCATTTATAATGTAAGTGACACCCGCATCGAGTCCTACGCCAATATTGCCTCCCAGCATAGATTTCTTTAAGAGATCTGCCGTAGCTTCTTGTACGGTTTTGGTATTAGCATGCAGCGAGGCATAGCCGGAAGTATTTACCCTTAAGTTCATATTTTCTATATTATGCCGGTAGTAATTGGGCCCTTCAGGAGAATCTTTTGTTATAAAAACACCGGTGTTCCCGGTACTTTCGACATTAAAAATTCCAGAATAGAGTTTAAGCCGTCCTCCAACAGTAAGCCGGCGGTCGATTTTGCGGTTCAAACCTATATGATAAACCGTCATGACTTCGCCAGTAAAAGAGACATCAGAAAAATCGAAAGGAACATTTATATAATCCTTATTTCCTTCATTGGCAAGTAAAGCAGGGCCTTTGGGAAAGTAAGAGAACATATCCATCTCCTGGTAAACCCCTAGCGATAAATAATTATCTTTATTTAAACGCCAGCCCAGGGAGAGAATTTCCAGCTGCTCCAGAAAAGTAAAATAATCGTCTTTGGTCAGCCTTCGAATGGTAGCCGTTACCCGCTGATTAACATCGGGACTGGCAGAATTAAAAATATCATAAAGATCCACACCGCTGGAGCCTCCGCTAATGTTTATCTGAGAAAAAAAAGGAATTCCGAAATGCGCATCAAAATTAATACTGGTACCGGGATTACTCATTAAAGACTGAGGAAGCCAGTCTACATTATAAAGCAACTGCTTATTTTGTGCATTCGAGAATACAACTATAAAAAAAAACAGCAGGCTTAAGAGTTCCTTCATTCTTCTTAAAATTGAAAAGAAAATAATCCTTTGCTTTGAAATTTCAATTCTCCTTCAAAAGGATCATTATTGGGCTGTACTTCAATTTCCACAGCCATTTTTATAGATCGTTTTATGCTATTGATATCTGAAGGGGGAATGAGATCTGTCTTTTGTGTTTCCGCCGGATTATTGTTACTGCCTGCGCCTATAAAAAATTCTGAGACATGCTCTATATGATCATTTTCAGAAAGAAACGTAACCTTGCTGTAGAAGGCCTGGGAAAAGGTATTAAGGTATTTATATTTTAATTCCACCTGTTGAAGATCTTGTTGCACATAATCGTCATCAAGAAATTCCAACCGAACCGTGTCGTGAACTACGGTACGGAGAGCTTTTGTTTGTGGATCGATAAAATCATCCTGATTTACATCAAAAATTAGCAAATCGAGTTGCACGTCGGGATTTAGAGTAATTTCCTGAGATTGGGAAATGTCTACGTCTTTCACGCAGGAACCCGTTACCGCCAGCAAAAACAGTAACATTCCCAATCTGCGTATTTGGCGCACAAAAAACATTCAGGGCAAAATTTCTTTGTTATTTAACGAAGGTAGGAATTCTTTATTGCTATAAATATAAGCGCAACTCTTTTAACTTTTTAATGCGTAAAGACTTCATTTCCTGATTTTTTGCGTAATAATCAAAAAAGATTGTTTTCATTCCTGCTCGTTCGGCGCCAAAAATATCTGCTTCCAGATTGTCGCCTACCATTAAACTTTTAGCCGGACTCGCTCCTGCTTTCTCTAAAGCTTTTTCAAAAATAAGGGAATGCGGTTTTTTTACTCCAACCTCTTCAGAAGTGGTTACGGTTTCAAAATAATGATCGATCATGGAATTGGCCATCTTGGTATGCTGAATTTCCTGAAAACCGTTGGTAATGATATGAAGTTTATAGTCTTTGATTAAATACTCCAGCACTTCGATAGTGTCTTCCAGTAAATGATTAAAAGTGGGCAGAAACTGAATGTATTTTTCTGCCAAAACCAAAATGGCAGCATCGGGAATAGAAAATTTGAGCGTTTCAAAACTATCTTTTAATCTTCCCAGACGCAGCGCTTCTTTCGAAATCTTATTCTCGCGATACCGTTGCCAGTAATTTATATTGATGGGAACATAGGTTTCTAAAAACTCCTCCAGTTCCACTTCTATCTTTTCCTCTTTAAAAATAGCTTCAAAAGTGAGTGCCGAATTTTTATCGAAATCCCATAAAGTGTGGTCCAGATCAAAAAATATATGCGTGATGTTACTGAATGCCATGTATTTGTTTTAGTAAAGAATAATAGTACGCATTATCATAGTATTCTGAAAAATTTCTGTTTTTAAAAATGGCCCTAAAAGTTCCTCCCACTTGATTCAATTCTTCCTGTACGGCAGTTATTTTACTTTCTATCTCTTCACGATTTCCTGAACTACACAATTGGGAATGAAAAATATACGGATGAATTCTGAGTGGTGTGGTAACTTCCATATTGAGATCGTAGAACAGATAAGAGGTACAGGTTCCCGCGCGAAATCCCATAGATTCGGGGTACCCCATAGAATAATCATTCGGGATTTCCAGCTCATTTAAATAGCTGTAATTTTCGGGAAGTTGTAAATTATACCTGGTGTTTATAACATTTTGAATAGGACCGTGAATAATATTTTCAAATCTCTTTTTTTCGGTTTTTAGCACCTCCGGGTCTTTAATGGCAAAATATCCCAGCCTTAGACCCACCTCAGAATAGTCTGAAACATACTTTATGGTGGAACGATAATTTAGGCGATTGTAATTTATGTTTCTGTCGTGAACATTGAAGTCGCTTAGCTGAAACATAAAAACAAAATGCACTTTGTTTCTTTTTACAAAAGAAATTAAATCGTCAAAAACGTCGTAGGGATCCTGTTTTAAATTAAGAACTACGCGCAATCTATCTGTTACCCGGGAAAGTTTTAGTTTTGCCAAATCGATGACCAGTCCGGTAAGGCTCCTTAAAAAACCTTTGTTTCTGAAGTTAAAAACGTGACTTACGGATATTACCGAGAGCGAAGACGGGGTTCTTTCCCGAAATTGTACCTGCGGAAAACGCCTTAACAATAAACTTTTTAGCTTATAAGCCCAAATATCTACCACGGGTTGGCATAAAAAACCTTCTTTGTAAGCCAAACTTTCCGATGCCGGAAAACGATTAAAATCGTCCTTTACGTGTGGCAGATACTCCTCGTACCTGGACAGCAAATAAAAGGAAGCAGCAAAAATATCGTAAGGCAGGTCGCTATTTTCTGAAACGCCAAAAAAACATTTTGTTTCTTCCCAGGAATGAACTTTTATTTCAAGATCATTTAATCCCTGCTCCTGTAAAAGATCTACGCTTTGCACGAAAAACTCATTGCCCAGTCTCTTTTTCCCGTAAGAAAATTTAATACCCTGATGGGCAATAAATTCTTCTATTTTAGTGGTAAACCGCAACTCCAAACCCAGAATATGGGTACATATATGTTTAAAAATATATATAATTCGCGGTGTTGTTTTTTGAGTATAAACTAGAAGCATTAGATAGGCAAATTATAATATTCCTTCATCAGCAAAGCTGAAGTAAGATTTTTCGGTTACAATAATATGATCGAGAATTTTGATGTCCAGGCTTTCGGAAGCGGTCTTGAGCTTTTTGGTTAGTTGTTTATCTGCTTCACTCGGGTTTAAGTTTCCGGAAGGATGGTTATGCGCCAGGATTAAAGAAGTAGCGCCCAATTCTAAAGCTTTTCGCAGCGTTATTCTAACATCTACCAGGGTTCCTGTAATTCCGCCTTTACTGATTTGAACCTGTTCGATAAGTTTATTGGCGTTGTTTAAGTATAATATCCAGAACTCTTCATGGGTAAGCTCACCTAAAACAGGCTGTAATACTTCAAAAATGGTGCTGCTGGAATTAATTTTCACCTGTTCCAGCGCTTCCGAAGATCTTCTTCTTCGCCCCAGTTCCATTGCTGCAATAATACTTATAGCTTTAGCTTCTCCAATTCCTTTAAAATTCATTAACTGTTGCACAGAAAGTTTCCCTAATAAATTAAGGTTATTCTGAGATTCAAAGAGTATTCGTTTGCTCAATTCGACCGCACTCTCCTTTTTGTTTCCCGACCCTATTAAAATGGCTATAAGTTCTGCGTCTGTAAGAGCGAGCCTTCCCTTTTGCAGTAATTTTTCACGGGGACGATCTCCCGATGCCCAGTTTTTTATGGTAAAAGGAGAATTATTTTCACTCATCGACTTGATTTTGATAAAGATAAAAAACGGCTGCGATAAAATTACACTATTAATAAGAAATAGCCTTTTCTTAGGAATTTACCCAACCCTTTACTTCATCAAAATCGAGGCCGCCATAGTTGCCGCTGCTCATTAAAATAATCACCTTCTTTTCGAAATTCAAACCCCTTAAATAATCCCGAAAATCTTCCGGATCTGTATAAACTAACAGATCTTGGCGGTCAAAAGCCGCTAATATATCTTCTTTAGAAACGAAGGGAAGATTTTTTATTTTTAATGCTTCAGGAGAATAAAAAACCACTGCGGTATCGGCGGCTTTTAGACTGTCTTTATACTCCACAAGAAATTCAGGATTCAGGCTGCTGTATGTATGTAATTCCAGGCAGGCCACTAGCTCCTTTTCAGGATATTGTTCCTTTACGGCTATTGTAGTAGCTTTTACCTTGGACGGACTGTGAGCAAAATCCTTAAAAACCACGGTTTCAGAAGTTTCAACAATAGGTTCTAATCTTTTAGATGCGCCTTTAAATCCGGCAATTGCCTCGTAAAAGTCATCTTCGTCTATGCCCATATGCTGACACACCCATTTTGCCCCGGCAAGGTTGTTTAAATTGTGCCTTCCAAAAACAGCAATCGGTAGATCTCCTTCAGACGTATCTAAATAAGTGGTACCATCAGAAATGGTATATTCAGGGGTAGAATAGCCATGTTTTCTAATCTGATTCTCAGTATTTTTTACTATTTCTGAAAGCTTTACGTCTTCTTCATTATACACCAACACTCCACCACTCACTATAAGGTCTACAAAGATTCTGAATTGTTCGATATATTCTTCGCGAGTCGGAAATACATTAATATGATCCCAGGCTATACCTGTTAGCAGGGCAATGTTAGGTTGATATAAATGAAATTTTGGTCGTTTATCTATTGCAGACGACAGATATTCATCTCCTTCTAAAAGGATAAAATCATTTTCTGAAGTGAGATGTACCATAGTGTCAAAACCTTCGAGTTGAGCACCTACCATGTAGTCTATTTTCTTTCCATGATAGTTCATTACATGGAGTATCATAGCTGTAACAGTGGTTTTACCATGAGACCCTCCTATTACCACCCTGGTTTTGTTCCTGGACTGTTGATATAAAAACTCCGGATATGAAAATATTTTTAGTCCCAGCTCCTTTGCTTTCAAGAGCTCAGGATTATCTGCCTTTGCGTGCATACCAAGAATTACAGCATCCAGAGAGGGAGTTATCCTATCTGGAAACCACCCCAATTCAGCAGGTAAAATACCGGCTTTCTGAAGCCGTGAACGCGAAGGTTCAAACACAGCATCATCGCTACCAGAAATCGTATATCCTTTTTTTAATAAAGCCAGAGCCAGATTATGCATGGCGCTACCGCCAATGGCAATAAAGTGAAGATTCATAAAAAATGCATTTGGAACAAATATACTTGAAATTATAGGATGTAAAAGGGCAGATTAACGACTTTGGATGCGTCTTTTGATTTTTACAGCTTCTTTAAAATCACCTTTAAGCGATAATGCTTTATCAATAGCACGTTCTGCTGATTGCTTTTCATTCAGATACAGATATAACTGAGCTTTTCGGAAATAGGCCCATTCAAGGCTGTAAATATCTTTGTAACTATAGTTTTGGATATATTTTTCCAGTAGTTGCAAGCCCTGCTGAAGATTAATGTGTTCTTCGGCAGAGATCTCACCTAATTGATAATTTATAGAATTCGACACTTCTTCGGAAGAAGAAGAATAGCTACTGAAGGCTTTTTTGTAGCATTGAAGAGAATTCAATTTTTCATCATTATATTTAGCAATGTATCCTTTCGCCAAAAAGGCATTTATGGGGCTTATGCTTTCCAGCTGTCGCGCATATTCTGCAGCCTTTTTCGTGCTGCCGCCAATAATACCCGGCAATTGCACGTAAAGCTCCACCAGAGCCCGTCTGCTTTCAACCTGGTTAGGATCTATTCTGGCCGACATTTCCAGATTTTTTTTGATGTCCGGGATATATAAAAGTGCTTCGAGTTTACTTACAAGTAAGGCTTTCATTCCGTACGCACCTCCAAGTTTAAAAAGATATTCGGGATTTTTAGGTTCTAAGGTCACGGCTTTTTTATAATTTTCAATAGCCTGATCCCAATCTTTTTTATAACTGTAAACATCTCCCAGGTCTATCAAGACCTTACTATCGGAAGGATTCATCTGGTGGTACTTCTGAAGAAGAGATTCTGCCTTTGGCATCCTCCCCTCCACCATAAAAGATTCTATTTCAGGCAATTCAAGCTGAGCACTGGCAAAAAGATAGCAAGCAAAAAAACATAAAAAGAGGATGTATTTCTCCATGACCAGGAATCGTTTTAGAGAGTAAAAAGAATTCCGCCAAAGAACGAAAAAAAACAAAGTAATTAAGAAAACTTTAACTTTTTTGTATTTCAACGATAAAATAATACCTAAAAACCCTTACTTTGTTGAAAATAATTATAATATTTGTGTGGCCTTAGTGGCCTATACAAACGAATATCTTAATGTTAAATTTAACACCTAGCCTATGCAAAATTTTACTTTAGGGAAGAAAGGGAAACCCATGTTCCTTTTTGCCCTTGTTTTATTAATCGGAAATTTGTCTTTTGGGCAATGCCCCACAGTTAGCGATACTTCACAAAATCAAAAATTTTGTTATTTAGCTACTGTATCCGATTTGCAAGCGACTGCAACCGGAGATGGCGTACGATGGTATCGCACAGCAACTTCAACAACAGCAATTCCTGCAGATGAACTTTTAAAAACCGGCAGTTATTATGCAGGTAATAATTCGGGGGATTGCACCTCGAGAATTGAAGTGACGGTTACTGTAGATGATTACGGAGCTCCTACTACAGATTTTGGTAACATATTCTCTCCTTGTGAATATAGTACAACAGATAGCAGCACTGTTCAAGATCTTATAAATAACGTGAACGGTAATAAAGTTGAAATTTATGCAGAAGAATTCAGCGGGAATCCGCTTGACCCCAGTACTGTTTTAGTTGAAGGCAACAGCTATTATGCAGGCCAAAGAAATCCCGATACCGATTGCCCTACCAGCCGAATAGCTTTACGT
>JBAVQO010000441.1:0-2096 GCA_049694135.1 Gillisia sp.
TTCCAAACTTGCCCAAAGAGTAATGACGCTATCTGGATAGATCTTTCTTATTGCATCTACCCGTAATTTTAAAAAGAAAACAACTTCAGGATTCCGAATATCTTCTATGAAATGCTTTGCTGTGGGGTGATTTAAGCGGTGACTTTCAATAGCCTTGGTGTCATGATTTACACAGGCAGTTACTCTACTACTACATGCGGCAAGGTGAACTCCGGCTGAAGTTCCACCAGCTCCGCAGAAAAGGTCAATGACAAATTCTTTCATTTTATTTGAATTGGTTTAATTATGCCGTTGCAGTAGGGCGCAACGGCGGTAGGTTATTAATTGGAAGATCTTTCTACTTTTGGCGGTTTTTCATAACCTTCAGGGGTATGGATAAGTCTGAAAAGTTCTTCTATTTCTTTTTTCATAAGAGATCTTCGGGAAAGTGCTTTTTCTAATGGTACATTTGGATTGCTATGGCATTTTTCAATAGCCCAATACATTTCAGCCTGCACGGTTTCCCTGGGAATACTGTTAAAAAGCCGGTAAATTCTGCCTTTAGGAATAGCACTTGGAATTGGTTTTAGTTCGGTTTGAGTTGACATAAGAATTGGGATTTAGTTAGACATTCCATTTTTGCGGCTGGCTCTTTTGTGTTTTTGATATAATTTATAGGCTTCCTTTTTGGTACGGCCAAGGGCTAAAAACCGGCCGTTGTCAAAGCGGAATTCTTTGTAGCCTCTTTTCATTTTAAGCTTGAAAATCATTCGATAATACAGGAACTTCAGCTGGCGGAAAGCTATTTTTGAGAATACAATAAGGCTTGGAATCGCTAAGGCGTAGGCTAAGTAATTGATGATGTTGTGCATTGTTGATTTAATTTTTACTGTTTAAGAAGTTTTTTAATTCGGAATTTTCTTTTCTAAGCCTGATGATCTCCAGAAGGCAGCGGATAATCACATAGGCAAAGGCAATAAGACTAAGATTGTACAAGGTTTCAATGATCATAATTCAAGGTATTTACAGATTTTCGGTTTTTCTCAATTCTCGCGGCAATGGTGCCGTAGAGTTCTTCAATTTTCTCCCAAAGGCCGGTTTGGTTTCTTCCGGGCTTAACGGAATAAGTTTCTTCGCTCTCCAGCGGATCTTTACGTGGCCTTTCGGTTACAATTTTGAAGCGGCTGGCACTGTACGGAACCGGGTAAATCCTGAAGCCGTTTTTGAAGCATATACTCATTGCCTTTCCTGCTTCTCGGGGTGGTTTCTCTACTACTGTTTTCATAATGTTTAGGTATTAAAATGCTAAATCGTCTGTCGGGTCAAAATCGCCGTCCTGTTCGGCTTGTTTAATGCGCTGCTGCATTTGCTCCATTGCACTTGTTTTGATGTAAATACACTCTTTTGTGGTGCCCTGAATGTTCTGGGTGCAACGGCCCTGTGTATTGAGTACTTCCTGTGGG
Source organism: Gillisia sp. (assembly GCA_049694135.1). Lineage (GTDB taxonomy): Bacteria > Bacteroidota > Bacteroidia > Flavobacteriales > Flavobacteriaceae > Gillisia. Next base: position 1,443 of record JBAVQO010000441.1, read on the forward strand.
TTCATTTCATAACCGTAGTACTTGCACCACTTCTGGAGGGCGCGCTTAAAGCGTTGCGAGGTCCAGTTCTTCAGCTTTGATTTTTGTTCAAAATCAATATTGGCATCAGTTTTCACTACAAAATCGTTCAGCTTGAATTCTGTGAAATAAGAATCGGCCCAGGCTTTAAAACCGTCCCCCATATCCTGAAGGGCATTTCGTTTTTCAACATTACCCATCGGCGGGTTGATCTTGTTGTTTTCACCTATATAGAACTTAAGGGCTTCCGCAGAAAAATTAAAGAAGTCATTCCATTCCTGCTCATTGAACTGCGTAAACAGCACCTTTCCCATATCTTTAGCCGGGTTGTGCTCGGTAGCATCTTCATCGCTCTTATAGTGGTAGTAATCGCTGTAAACAGTGTATAAAATCCTACGGTTAGTAGAACTGTCTGCTTTAAAAAGTCCAAAATTGGAGGTAACGGCAAACTTTGGGCTTTCTTCAAAAGGCACCAGGTATTGTTTCCCGTGCTTCGGGTTTACCGGAAGATCCCCGGTTAAATCGGAAAATAGCTTTGAAAAAGGAAAACGGGCATCGAGATCATCAAAAAGAACGTAATCGGTATTTTTATCAATCCCCTCATACATGTGCTTATTCTTCAGGGCTTCCATATCG
>JBAVQO010000442.1:0-10849 GCA_049694135.1 Gillisia sp.
GAATGGAAAAAATATCTACATCCTAAATTTCAGCAACGCAGATTCTTTCCTTCCTTGTGGCCGAAAGTTGAAAAAGAAGAAGAATCCTCTTATATTTTTCCTCTTTCATTTTCTGTGGGAGCAGTGAATTTTCCAGATATACTTTTTTTGATTCTTCAGAAAAAGAACAGTTTCCCTTATATCTTTCCTTTTTTTAATTCCGAGATACGTTAAAATTCTGAAGCACTCTTCTGCAGCTAAATCCCGCCAATTCTTATTTAGGATAATTTTGTCCGAATTAGAAAAAATGTTTACCTTTATACATCATTATAACAGACGAACTGTTGTCAATATATTTTAAATTCCATAAAACTCATGAAAAACATACTGGAAAAAACTATCGGACAGATAGTCGCAGAAGATTATCGCACCGCCCAGGTATTTAAAAACCACAAAATAGATTTTTGCTGTAGCGGAAATCGTAGCCTCGAAAAAGCCTGTAGTAAAAAAAACCTGGATCTTCAGCAATTAGTTAAAGAGATTCAGGCAGTATCTGAAGACAGTACTCCTCAGAAAATGGATTTTAAAGCCTGGCCTCTAGATTTACTTGCCGAATATATCGAGAAAACGCACCATCGTTATGTAGAGGAAAGGATTCCTATTATAAAGCCTGACCTTGAAAAATTATGCAGAGTTCATGGCCACAACCATCCGGAATTACTGGAAATCACCAAGCTTTTTAACAGCAGTGCCGGTGAACTGGCTGCACACATGAAAAAAGAAGAACTGGTGCTTTTTCCTGCCATTAAAAAAATGGTAAAAGCCCGGGAGTCCGGAAAACCTCTTGAAAAACCTGGATTTGGTACGGTTAAAAATCCAATCCAAATGATGATGGCAGAGCATACGGTCGAAGGAGAAAGGTTTCAAAAAATAGATGAATTAAGCGATCATTATACTCCGCCGGCAGACGCCTGTAATACATACCGGGTGACTTTTTCCTTACTTCAGGACTTTGAAAATGATCTTCACCGGCACATTCATTTAGAGAATAATATTCTTTTCCCGAAAGCCGCAGAACTTGAAAAACAATTCGATAAGCAGAGGGAAACCGAAACTCAGGATCCGGCATATTTATAGGAATGAAAGCCAGAATGTTAGCTATAAAGAAGAAGTAGTATTATCTTTAGGGAAGCCTATTTCCAAAAAAGCTTAAAACCAACTTCTTTTACTAATCTAAAGAACAGTTACCATGCCGAATGATCCATACAACATCCAAAGATCCCTCGAAATAAAGGGGAAAAAGCTCACTTATTTTAGTCTGCCCGAACTTGAAAAACAGGGAAATAACATAAAAAAGCTACCGTTTTCTATCCGTATTCTTTTAGAAAACGCGCTGCGCAATTATGACGGTTTTTCGGTCACCAAAGAACATATTGAAACCCTGTTGAACTGGAAACCCGAGGCTTCGGAAAAAGATATTCCTTTTAAGCCTGCGCGCGTGCTTATGCAAGATTTTACGGGTGTTCCCGCGGTGGTGGATATTGCAGCCCTGCGTGCTGAGGTAGCCAGAAAGGGCAAAAATGCGGACAGTATAAATCCGCTTATTCCTGTGGATCTGGTGGTGGACCATTCGGTGCAGGTAGATTATTTCGGCACGAGTTATTCCTATAAAAGGAATATGGATGAGGAATACAAACGCAACAAAGAACGCTATCAGTTTTTAAAATGGGCACAACAGAATTTTGATAATTTCAGCGTAGTTCCTCCGGGAATGGGAATCTGCCATCAGGTAAACCTGGAATACCTCGCCAAAGGTGTGGTAGAACGGGACGGAAAAGTTTTTCCCGACACCCTAGTAGGAACCGACAGCCATACCCCGATGGTAAACGGAATAGGCGTCGTGGCCTGGGGCGTAGGTGGAATTGAAGCCGAAGCCGCTATTTTAGGCCAACCTATTTACTTTATTATGCCGCAGGTAGTGGGTCTGAAGCTTTCGGGTAAATTACCACTGGGTTCTACGGCTACAGATCTTGTTCTAAATATTGCCAATTTACTCAGAAAACACGGTGTAGTAGGAAAATTTGTGGAGGTTTTTGGCCCCGGCCTGGATCACCTTTCGGTACCAGACCGTGCTACGATAGGAAACATGTCTCCCGAATTTGGTTGCACAGTTACCTATTTTCCTATTGATGATAAGACCCTGGATTATATGCGCCAGACCAACCGGACTGCAGAACAGGTAGATTTGGTAGAACAATATTGTAAGGCCAATAGGTTGTGGAGGGAAAACGAGGATGAAATAAAATACTCTGCCGTCCTGGAACTCGATGTTTCTACGATAGAGCCTACGGTTGCCGGTCCCAAACGGCCGCAGGATAAAATTCTTCTTAAAGAGTTCAGGAACAAATTCATCGATCTGCTGGACAGTGGCTTCGACAGGAAATATATACATCCCGAAGACCGCGATGTGGAAAATTCCATTGCCCGGTGGAAATCTGAAGGAGGAAACCAGCCGGTGCCTGATGCCCCTTCCGAAAGACCTGATTCTGATATAGAAGTGGATCACAATCAGCTTAAAACGGTATGGATTACCGAGGGACAGGATAAATTCATGCTATCTGATGGTTCTGTAGCAATCGCAGCTATTACCTCTTGCACCAATACTTCGAACCCCTTTGTAATGGTGGGTGCAGGTTTGGTTGCCAGGAAAGCCCGGGAACACGGAATAGACGTGAAGCCCTGGGTAAAAACTTCCCTGGCCCCCGGGTCAAAAGTGGTAACCGATTACCTGGAAAAGGCCGACCTGATGAAAGATCTGGAAGCCTTGCAATTTCATTTGGTGGGCTATGGATGTACTTCCTGTATTGGAAATTCGGGGCCTTTGCCTCCACAGATCTCCAAAGCCATTAAAGATCACGACCTGGTAGTGGCTTCAGTACTTTCTGGGAACCGCAATTTCGAAGCCCGTGTGCATCCGCAGGTGAAGATGAACTTTTTAATGTCGCCAATGCTGGTGGTGGCATACGCGATTGCCGGAAGAGTAGACATAGATCTTATTAAAGATCCGCTGAGTTACGACCGAAATCAGCAACCGGTGTACCTCAAGGATATTTGGCCTACCAATGACGAGATCAATGAAATCTTGAGAAAAGTTCTGTCTCCGGGGGATTTTGAAAAAAATTATGGGCAAATATTCGCCGGGAACGAAATCTGGAGGAATTTAGAGGTGCCTGAAGAAAAGGTGTATAAGTGGGATCAAAGTTCAACTTACATCAAGGAAATTCCCTTTTTCAAGAATATTTCAGAGAGACCTGAAGCTTTTCAGGATATAAAAAATGCCCGGGCATTACTGGTGCTGGGCGACAGTATTACCACAGATCATATTTCTCCGGCAGGAGCCTTCAGTAAAGATTCAGCCGCAGGAAAATATCTTATGGAAAACGGTGTCGACGAAAAATCCTTCAATTCTTACGGTTCCCGCCGCGGAAACGACCAGGTAATGGTTCGCGGAACATTTGCCAATGTTCGCATCAGGAATAAACTGGCTCAAAAAGAAGGCGGATATACACGTTATTTAGTTTCCGGGGAAGAAATGAGCGTGTATGACGCTGCACAAAAATATAAAGCCGATAAAACAGCATTAATCGTTTTGGCCGGCAAGGAATACGGCAGCGGTTCTTCGCGAGACTGGGCTGCAAAAGGCACTTTTTTACTCGGAATTAAATGTGTACTGGCAGAAAGTTATGAGCGCATTCACCGCAGTAACCTGGTGGGACTTGGCGTACTGCCGCTTCAGTATAAAAAAGGAGAAAACGCCGAAAAATTCGGATTGACAGGAGAAGAAATCTTCAATATTTCAGGGATTGCAGAAGGATTAAGTCCGCAAAAAATATTGAACGTTACCGCCGAAAACAAAGACGGGAAAACCATAGATTTCCAGGTTATTGCGCGACTGGATTCCCATATTGAAATAGAATATTACCAGAACGGCGGAATTTTACAATATGTTCTGCGCCAGTTTTTGGAAAAAGAAAACAATCATTAACAGAAATACAAATCGAAATTTTTATGAAAACCTCATCTTTAACTCAGGATATTGAATACTCTTCGGAAAAAACACCCCAGGTAAAACTTTTACTGGACTCCGACACCGGCAAAGAAATAAGAATTGTTTTTAAAGCCGGGCAGGTGATGAAAGAGCATAAGACGCCCTTCCCTATCGTGGTAGAAATTTTTGAAGGAAGCATCGACTTTGGTGTAAACGGAGAAAACCATCAGCTTAAAAAAGGCGATCTCGTTGCCCTGGAAGGCAATATTCCCCATAATTTAAAAGCAATGGGAGACAGTATTGTAAGGCTAAGTCTAAACAAAGCCGATACCGCTCAACGTGTAGAAGATGTTGCAAAGAACTCATAATAAAACCGCAGGCACAAAGCAAAAATGAGTGAAACAAATGAAAAGTAAAACAATCGATACCGGCCAACACCATTGGATCCTGGCAAAAATGGGCAAAAAAGTACTGCGACCCGGCGGAAAGGAGCTCACGCTAAAACTTGTTGAAGGCCTTTCTATTTCTTCGGAAGACGCCGTGGTGGAGTTTGCTCCCGGCATGGGCTATACCGCTGCTATTATCCTGAAAAAGAATCCGAAGTCGTATACCGGGATCGAATTGAATGAAGAAGCTGCAAAAAAGTTAAAACAGAATTTTATTGGATCCAGCCCAAAAATTGTAAACGCCAATGCCGCACAAACCGGTCTTGAAGATGCTTCCGCAGATAAAGTTATAGGCGAAGCCATGCTGACTATGCAGGCAGATCACAGAAAATCGGAAATAATCAAAGAAGCGTATCGCCTGCTTAAAAAAGGAGGCCTGTATGGCATTCATGAATTGGGTTTAACCCCAAATGATATCGATCTAAAGGTAAAAGGCAGCATTCAGCGTAAATTAGCACAGGAAACAAGAGTGAACGCCAGGCCGCTCACCCGGGATGAATGGTGTGAATTGCTGAAGAACGAAGGTTTTAAAATAAAAGAAGTGTATTCTTCGCCTATGCATCTCCTGGAACCGAAAAGGGTAATTTCTGATGAAGGTTTTTTTAGAACTTTAAAAATCGGTTTTAATATTCTTACCCATCCCGAAGCAAAAAAGAGAATCATGAAAATGCGGTCGATTTTTAAGGAATATGAAACCCACATGGCTGCTTTCGGAATCATTGCTGAAAAATAGTTCCATAAAAAACGTATTTTTCGCGGCATCCTGGTAGGCATAGAAATGAACGCGGGATGGGTTGAGAACCATCCGTGACAGAAATGAAAAATTAGGATTCTTTTCCACTTATCGCTAAACTGAAAAATCATCATAAATTAACATGACCTCTTCTTCAGAAAATAAAATCCTTTATACCGTTGGGCATTCCACCCATAGCTTAGAGGATTTTGTTGACATATTACAATCCTTTTTCATCGAACAAGTGGTAGACGTGAGGCGTTTCCCGGGTTCACGCAAATTTCCGCAGTTTAACAAGGAAGCTCTGGAAAAATCTCTGACCGAAAACAAAATCGAATATCAACATTTGGAAATCTTAGGCGGAAGAAGAAAAACCATGCCAGATTCTAAAAACACTTCCTGGCGCAATGATTCTTTTAAAGGATATGCCGATTATATGGATACTCCTGAATTTAAAAAAGGAGCAGAAGAACTTTCGCGTATAGCCCAAACAAACAGGATCGCCATTATGTGTTCTGAAGCAGTTTGGTGGCGCTGTCATCGTTCTATGGTTTCCGATTATTTTAAGGCGAAGGGTTGGAAAGTGATACATATTATGGGAAAAGGAAATGAGCAGGAACATCCCTTTACACAGCCGGCAAAAGTTGTGGATGGAAAACTGAGTTATAAGGAATAATAAAAATAGGTACTGATTAATATTCTGGAACCTCCCGATAATCCACTTATCCTGAAATGGGGAAATTATACCGGGAAGAACGGAAATAAAATAAAATTCAAAAAAATGGACTTTGTAGATCAGTTAATCGCGTATTTCAAAAAACCGAAAAAAGAAATAGAAGGAACAGCTCCTGCAGGAACTTGTTCCTTGTGTTGGGGTTATCAGGAGTATGATGGTAAAATTCGGAAACTGCTGGAGGATAAACAAATAGATGTAAATAATCATCAAGATGCCTATATGAAAATTCAAAAGTTCATAGTACAATATATTGAAGGCATCAAGCTTAAAAAAGGAGAAATTGAGTCCTGCCCCACTTGTGCAGGGAAAAAACGAAAGGAGACAAAAGTCATGGATGATAAAAAACCTATAAAACGACACCAATCTTTACAGGCGCTAAGCAGGCAGCATCATTTTGGCTTATTGTTTAGCTGGAAAATCACGAAAGGTTTCAGTAAAAAAATAGAAGTGCACAGGCTACAGCAATATGCTAAATGGTTTTGGAAAGAAGAAATACAACCGCATTTTAAAGCGGAAGAAAAATGCGTTTTTCCGATCCTGGGAAAGGAAAATGAACTTGTACAACGTGCGCTAAAGGAACATCGCCGGATAAAACGGCTTTTTCATGACACTAAAAATCCCCTACAATCACTGAATCGTTTAGAAGAAGAGCTCGACGCTCACATCCGTTTTGAAGAACGCACACTTTTTAATGAAATTCAAAAAGAAGCCACTCCGGAGCAATTACAGAAAGTAGAAGCAGTGCATAAAGACAGGGAATTGTTCCCGGTTTATCCTGACCCGTTTTGGGAATGATTTTATGCTTCGGGTTTAAGAGCTAAACATAATAACAGCTCTTGTTGCTCTTTTATTTCTATTAAAATTTCTTTCTTTAATCTTATGATAAATTTAAAACGACACACCTCCATTGCGCTTTTATACTTTCTTCTGGTCTCCCTAATGGGGACTTTTTTAAGGTTTTTCTACGTTTTTCCCGTTCCGGCGAATTATACCTTTGTTTTGCATACGCATTCTCACACCGCTTTACTGGGTTGGGTTTACATTGGATTTACCACTCTGATCTACAAAATTTTTCTTGCCCCTTCTAAAAAAGAGACCTTATACAAAAGGATCTTTCTTTTCACTAATATTTGTATCGTTGGAATGTTGGTCACTTTTCCTGTGCAGGGATATGCGCTTTTTTCCATTATTTTTTCCACGCTTTTTTTATTTGCCTCCTATTGGTTTTCCTGGTTTTCCTGCAAGTACGTTTCTCCAAAACTGAAGAAAAGATTTTCCTGGAAACTCATAAAAGCCGGCCTTTTTTACCTGGTATTCTCCAGCCTTGGGCCCTGGGCGGTCGGCGGCATTATGGCTACGTTGGGAAAGGGTTCGATCTGGTATAAACTCGCGATCTACTTTTACCTGCATTTTCAATACAATGCCTGGTTTATTTTCGCTATTCTGGGAGTTCTTTTTTACATTTTAGAAGAAGCCGGCTTAAGCTTCCCACAGAAAAACCTAAATTCCTTTTTTCTTTTTTTGAATGCCGGGGTGATTTTAAGTCTTTTTCTATCCGGACTTTGGGTGCAACCCCCGCTAATATTTTACCTGCTGGGCGCCGCAGGAGCCATTTTTCAAATTTTGGCGTTTTACCGATTGTTTCTGTTGCTAAGAGATCAGCCGGTTTTAAGTTGTTTTTCCACCCGTGCAGGAAACCTTCTGAAGATAGCGGGTATCTTGATTTTGGGAAAAATAAGTATGCAGCTGCTTACCGCCTTCCCTTTTTTTGCCGATTTAGCCTTTAGCCATTCCGATCTGGTTATAGGCTATCTTCATTGGACTTTTTTAGGGATCATAAGTATCTGCCTTCTTTCTTTTTTACATCATTTTAAACTTCTGCAGTTTCCGAAGTTCTTCTTTCCCATTTACTTTTTCGGGTTTGTGTTTTCGGAAATTCTTATCTTTTATAAAGGTGCCTCTCTATGGCTGGGACTTCCTTTTATAGACCATTATTTTGTGATCCTTGCCGTCGTAAGCTGCACTTTCCCCATAGCAATTGGCTGGTTGTTTATTAGGAATTTTGATCTTAAAAATAGTGTTTTTGCCCCCGGCCGGTAAAATTATTGACTCATATAGCGCCACATTATTCCTGTTAAAACATCACGGCAACCAAATCATCTTCGGTGATATTGCTAAAATATTCCTTCAGATTAAATTGCTTTAATACCTCACGGATTGTCTTTTCTTCGTGTTTGTAGCCTTTCAAGGCCTCCTCAATGGGAATAATATCCTTAATGTGAAAAAAGTCTCCGTGGATTCGCGCTTCTTTAATAATCCCATTAGACACGTCCATATACATTTCCAAAGTTCCGCCCGCAGTGCGCAGGCCATTACTAAAATTATATTTGGGAGAATATCCAAAATTCCACTCCCAGGTTCCATATTTTTCATCGCGGATTTTCTGGATTTTTTTCAAATCCTCTTGCGTAAATTCGTGTGTTTTGGCGTCTTCAAAAGTAGAAGTGATGTAATCCATGATCTTATTGGTAAACTCATCTAACGAAATCTTTTCTTTTAAATGTTCACTGATGTTGGTCACGCGGTTGGGCACAGATTTTACCGCACGATCGGAATATTTTAACGGATTGACCTTCAAAGCACCGCTTATGTCTGTCATTTCAGAAGAAAAAAGTAAAGTTCCGTGGTGTAAAACCTTATTTTGAACCACATGTTCGGCATTCCCTGAGAATTTTTTCCCTTCTATGGTTAAATCATTACGCCCCTCGAACCTGGCATCCACACCCAATTCTAATAGAATGGCTAAAATAGGTTTGGTGTAGCGCCGGAAATCCACCATTTCATCACTCTTCCCGGTTCGGGTAAAAGAGAAATTCAGATTTCCCAGGTCGTGGTACACAGCGCCGCCGCCAGAAAGTCTTCGCACCACCTTAATGCCTTTTTCCCGCACATAATCTATATTTATTTCGGCATTGGTGTTTTGGTGTTTGCCTACTATGATAGCATTGTCATTGCGCCACAGCATAAAAACAACTTCTTTTATGTGTTTAAAAATAAATTCGTCTGTAGCAATATTGAAATATGGATCGGTGGAATGGTGTTTAATGCAAAGCATGAAATTCGTTTTTGTCTTTACTAAATATCTAAAAAAGCTGCTCTGTTGATATTGTTCTCAACTTCGATATGTGGCAGAATTAAAGGGCTCCGGGAACAGTAAAATAGGAGCCGGGAAGCTCCTATTTTCAGATCCTAAAAAACTTCGTAATCAACAAACGGTAGATTTAAAGGTCATGCCCGTGGCGTTTTTCCACCACAGTTTCGGGCACGTTTCAAGTTTGCCGGGGATTCAATATTTTTTATTTGAAGTCTCTCCGGGAAGTGGAAATATCAGAAATTTTCTATTTAACCGTAAGAGTACCTTTCATGCCAGCCATAAAATGACCCGGAAAAGTACAGATATATAAATATTTCCCAGGCTTTTTAGGAGCGTTAAAAGTTACTTCTACGGTTTTTCCACTGCTGGCCAAACCTGTGTAAGCTATGATCTGATCCTTCATTTCCGGGGCAATATATTTATTGTTTGGATAATTGACTGATGCTGTAGCCACAGCATTAGCATCTGCTGATTGCTTTAACAGCACAAAATTATGTGACATGGCGGCAGCAGGGAATTTAGTGTCATTGGTAAGCTTTACCGTAACTTTTTGTCCGGGTGAGACCTCTATATTCTCTACCGTGAACCGAAGTTGGTCGGTTCCTTTCATGTTGATCACTTTTGTGTTTTGGGCAAAAATACTTGTGGAAATAAATAAAGTAAGTACGCTGAGCAATACCACCGTACTTCTGGAACTGTTTTTTAAGGTTTTCATATTATTCTTAATTTATGAATTAATTTATCTAAAATTTATACTTCAAAGATACGATAAAATCTATTTCGGACAATATTATCCGAAATAAAATGTCTGACAAAGATTTTTCAGTTTACCCTGCGCCATTTCATTCATTTTCAGTCTGTCGTCCTGGGAAGATTATGCAAATTTTCCGTCGCTATCGAACCCAACTGAGCTTATTCTTATGATTGCTTAAATGATAGAGGAATAAAAGAGCTCCCAGCAAAATCATTTGCGCTATCATACTTTCTAAGGTAGGATAAATTCCCAGCCAATCTATCCTAAGAGAGAAAGGGAAACCCGTTACCGACAGCCAGCCAGCCTCCTGAATGGCATGAATACCTTTACCCATCAAAATTACCGCCAAAAGTGTTATTACCCCCGCGGAATATTTAAATAGTTGTTGCACCGGTATTTTTTTTGAAACCTTCAAAAAAAGATATGCCAGTAATCCTATCAAAGCAAAAGCCGTTAACACGCCGAAACCAATGGCTGATTGATCCGCGGAATGCGTTTCCAAACCAATTGCCTGTAAAAAGAGGATAGATTCGAAAGCCTCACGAAATACCACCATAAACGAAAAGAAGAACAGACCCCACATTTTCTCACCTCTTAGTTGGGTACTAATCTTTCTTTCCACAAACTGCTTCCATTTTTTGGAATGGGAATGATCATGCAGCCAAAAGCCCATAAAACCGAGTACCACTACAGCTACCAAAGAGATTAATCCTTCCATAACTTCTCTATGTTGTCCGCTTATCTTAATAATCCAGTCTGAAAGAAACCACCCTGAGACACCCATCAGTAGTGCGGTCACCCATCCACTATGTACACAAAACAATGCTTTTTTCGTTCCTCTTGTACTGCGAAGAAGTGCCAAAATAAGAGCTATGATCAAAAAAGCTTCCAGTCCCTCCCGAAGCATAATTGATGCCGCTAGAAAGAACGATAAAAGGTAATTGAGCTTCTCTCCTTCCATTATTTTTTCCGCCCGGTAAATCGTTGAGAGTGCAGTGT
>JBAVQO010000443.1:0-1549 GCA_049694135.1 Gillisia sp.
TTTCGTAGGTTACTTCGGGCGCAGGGATCCCTTCTTCTTCAATCGTTTTTAAATATTCGTGGAAATGCTCCTTTTCGTTCTCTGTGAGTTCGGGCCAGGCTATCCAGGTGCCGTCCATATCTTTCCGGATGCCCTTCCCGTTCACGAAGAACAGGTTGTCTATGGCCCCTGGTTTAATGCTTATGCTCATACTTCTGAAGTTTATGGTTAGCAACAAGCGCGGCGATAAGGGCTACAAAGAACAGGGGCAGTACAAACCACTTTCCGGAGGCGAAGGCCACGGCGTGAATGATCAGCAGGCAGGCTGCAAACTGGCAAAATCGGCGGGAGGTCAGATCTTCCATAATTACAGGCTTGAGAATTGAAGTGAAACATCTTTCCACTTAAGGCGCTCGTCCCTCACGTATAGGCGGCAGTAAAGAGAGGTGCCCCGCACACTCTGGCAGTCATCCAGCTTGTCGAACTGCTCCATTAGGTTTTCGTCTCCCAATTCTCGTACCTGGCGTCTTGCCTTGGCCAGCAGTTTAGGGTCATATTCACCTTGAGAACCTTTAATAAGAAGCCCGTCAAGAATATTGTAAAGGCCCTTATTTCGGGGCGCAAATTTCGTCTTGAAGATCTCCTTGATCGCGTTTATATGAACAATGGCCTCGTCGGTAAACTCAAAACGCTCCTGCCTGTCCACCGTTACTTTTATAGTATCATCGGCATTCTTAAGGCTGAAAGACTTTGTTTCTTTTGGCTCTTCACCTTCCATTGTGAACATACGCTCATAAAGCTCGTTTGCCTGGGCAATGCTATACTCCTTCAATTCTTTAAGCTCACTTTGAAGCTGAAGGAACTTACTGGCAGAATGCTGAAGAAAAGCGTTCTTATCGGCTTCGTGCTGGCTGCGAAGGGCAGCGCGTTCCTTTTGTTCTTTTTCTTTTCTGGATTTAAGCAGCGCCTCAAGTTCTTTACTGCTCAGTTCGTTTATGGGCTTTTCCTTGGTATTCATTTTCTATCGTTGTTTTAGGTTAAATTCTACTTTAAGTCCGTCACCGGAGCTGGCAACTTTGATTTCCTGGTTCCAGCTGTCGGCGAAATAGCAAAGGGCGTTCAGCTCCTTGGCTCCAAGCGGGCGGTTGGTGTTTGCCTTTGCGGCTACCAGGATCCCGTCTTCAAACTTCAGCTTAGGCTCGTGCTTGGGCGTAAGGATATCGGTTAAGGTTTCTTTGAAGCGGCGGGTTTGAAGTTCTACCACGTTCACTCCTGGTACATTGGGTTGTGCTACATTCATAATTTATAAGTGTTGAGGATTAATATTTAACTTCTTGCTTTTCCCAGCCGGTGTCTTTGATCACCCGCAGGATGTGTTGAACCTTTTGCTCAAGTTCCGGGCGCAGCGGCGCGGCCTCGTCGCCGTAGTGAAGCATCTGGGCTATTTGCTGATGCAGGCAGGTTCTTTGCCCGGCGGTTAAACCTCCGTTCTCGAAAGACCAGGCAATTGCGTTTCTCAGGTCGTACATTCTGCTCTCTGGCATCTGGACTGTTGGTGTGATTCCCTGCC
>JBAVQO010000444.1:0-2230 GCA_049694135.1 Gillisia sp.
CGAATATCCTGAGCATGAATATGGGTGTAGATGAAGATGTTGCCTATCCTGGAACTATTTTCTTAATGGCGGGAATTGGGCTTCTTTCCGGGTTTTTCGTCACTAAAAAACTCAATGAAGACGCTTAAATAACCAGAACTTTCATCACAGTCCCGGCCCAATAGCCGGGATTTTTGTTTTATTTCAGTTTCAAATCCGATGCTTATTTCTTAAGAGTACCGTAAAAGCTCTTTTTACTATTACTCCTAAAATTTGATTAATTTTAAAGCTTAAAATAAAAGATATAATGAAGAAATTCATCATTGAACTTAAGTGGGCCCTACTGTTTTTTATCGCCGGACTTGTTTGGACCTTCTTTGAAAAATTTATGGGCTGGCACGATGAACAAATTGGAAAGCAGGCGCTTTATGGAACTTTGTTTGCCGTTATTGCAATTGGAATATATATTCTGGCGTTACTGGATAAAAAAAGAAATTTTTATGATGGCGTCATGACCTGGGGCCAGGGTTTTGTGGCAGGAGCGTTAATTACCGTTTTTATTGCAGTTTTGTCGCCTTTTGCACAATACCTTAGTTACAGGATAATTTCTCCCGATTATTTTCAGCACATTACAGCATACACCTTAAGTCATACCAGTATGACCGAAAAGGGCGCTGCGGCTTACTATAACCTGAAATCTTTTATGCTACAAAGTGTTTTTACTGCACTGGCTATGGGAATTGTCACCTCGGCGATCGTGGCTTATTTCGTGAAGTCGAAAAACACCAATTCCACTGTTTAATTCAGTTTTAAAAGTAAGTTAGGATCAGGGCAGTTCTGCTGATAAGCAGCAAGTTCTTCGGGTGCAACAACTCCCGGATAATCGCCGGAGTTTCCCTGCAGATCTTCAATTACCTGAAAATGCAAATGCGGAGCATAATCTCCATTCACCCGCGGCGAACCCAACTCTCCTATCTTGTCTCCCGCTTCTATTATCTGCCCAAACGCAAGATTCTTGATAGATTTTTTCGTTAGATGACCGTACAAGGTGTAAAAAACCTTGGCGTCTACAATATGTTCCAGAATTATTGTGGGCCCGTAATTACCAAAGCCTTCATTGTTCTGGAAACTGTGCACTGTTCCGTCCAAAGGGGCTAAAACAGCTGTTCCGGCATCGCACCATAGATCCAGGCCCATATGAATAGTGCGGGGCGAAGTGGTTTTATCGTCATTAAAAATAACACTTCGTTTGTAGAGGTTTCTTTTTTCAGAATAACCCCCGAAAGCTATTTTTGCCTTTTTTTGAGCTACATAATTCTGAATATAGGTTTTCATTTCAACGGCAGAAGGAATCTTCAAATCTTTAAAAGCTTTGCTCCTTTCGGAAAGATCTATGTGAACAAAATCCTTTTGTTTAAATTTTACATCTAATACAGGAGTAAATTCGCTGGTGCATTCCTTTATGAAATTCGCGAAGTTGAGAACAGCCATAAACGCTTTTTCCTCAAAATTACTTTATTTTATAGTTACATCACTATAACTTGCATTTATGTTAACATTTGCACCGGTGCTTTGGGTTTTATAGTACCCATTTACAATTTCGCTATCGTAAGATTTACTGGTTTTTAAAGTAGAAGCCTCAGGATAATCTATACTGCTCTGTGTCCCTTTATAATTAAAATTCAATCCTGTTGTTGGAAGCAGTAACGAAAGATCGCTGTTGTTCACCGAAATTTCAAGATTTTTAAAACCGGGTGCCAGTTTTCCTATTTTTAATTCGGTGAAATTTCCTGAAAGTATCCCGGTCTCTTCAATAGTGCCAATCGAAACATCGCTCGAATTAGATTCCAGTTTTATACTTCTTGCCTTTGTTATTTTACACTCTTCTACATAAGCCGTACGAAGCACCCCGTAATTCCATTGAGCTACGTGAACCGGCGAATAAGCAGCATGTACCATTGTTTTATCCCCTTCCAGCTGGTGAGCAGTGAGTTTACTATGACTTAAATCTGCCCTTAAATTCACCGTATTTTGCCCAAGTTTTACTTCACCGTAACGTACATTTAATTTAAGTTGTGCATTTTTCGGCATTTTGATTTTTATGGTTTTATTGGCTTTTGCAGCAGTTAGTATTTTAATCACCTTTTCGTTCTTTCCCGCACCGTTACCTTTTTCATCCTGTGAATTATCGTACTGGCCGGCCACAGCTTCCATTCTTTTCCCAAATTGTTCGCCCCATTTTTCCATATCC
>JBAVQO010000445.1:0-1641 GCA_049694135.1 Gillisia sp.
TCCTCGCCGGTTGCCGGTAAACGTTCAGCAGTGTGCCATTCAGGGTAATCATGCTCATGATTCCACCCCAGGCATATCACCACCCTGCAAAGAGTCGATGTATTCAGAGAGCGTCATCGTCTCCAGAGGATCATTGCCAACGATCTTGAAATAACCTCGGAAGGCGTCAGGAAGGCCGGCGTGGAGGACGGACGAAATAACGTCCTGACGAGTCATACCAAGGGCCTTGGCAAGACGATCAACAGCGTAAACGTCATCGGAACGAAGGTTGAGACTGACCTTAAAGCGCTCAACGTCAAAGCCAGTATTTAACGCTTCTTCAGTAATATGGGCAAACTGTTTGAAGATATCCATTTTGTACCGCCTGTATTGTATTGTGTATTGTACTGTATTCTGTAATGTATGGTCGCAGTGATAGTTGAGGTGACAGGAGTAATATAGGCGGATTACAGACGAAAGACAAGCGGCTACGCCGCTGCTTGGTAGGCACAGGCCCCTTTGGGACCTGTGTTATGGCCCCGGCTGACGCCGGGGCGCTGAGGATGGCTTAGGGCGGGCGATTAAACGCCCGCGGAGTCAGGCCCTAACCGGGCCTGCGCCCGCGTCCGTATCTCCCGCTCTACCAACTGGTGCCAGTGGTTCAGTTCCTGGTAGAGCTTTCGCAGTTCGGAGTCGTCCAGAGCTTCGAGATCCGAAATCGTCATATCGAACAAGGCCTGGTCCAGTTGAGAAGCAATCGGTGTCATAACAATCATCCCCTTCAGATTTCGTCACATACTTGTAAGACCACTCAGGCACGTCGCTCAGGGCGCTGCGATTACTCGCTTCCATCGCTCCTTCGCCTTCCGCCTGAGGCAGACCGTGCGGATACCTGGTCGTGCGTTCCAGGTCATAAGCCGACTTCGCCCGGCTGAACTTGTAAACCAGTTCCAGGAAGGGCAAGCCTTCCAGCGGATCGTCCAGCAGCTTGTCTGGTATTTCGACACCACGCAGACAGCCGAAACCATCCACAAGGCGGCGACCCTTGAGAAGTTCGTAAGCGTGCCAAGTGTCTTCCAGGGAGAGGTCGGAGAACTTCAGGGCATACTTGAACACCTCGGCCAGACCGTCCTCGATGCTGACCCCACCGGCTTCAAGCTCTGACGCCTTTGGCTTGATCCTGCGAACATCCACGATGAAGGAATCCCCGGTAATGTCCTGCCACTCCCGCGACAGGGCTTCCCGGTCGATCCAGGAATCAACCAGGGCAATCATGTGAACGTGCGGATGCCAGCCCTGACCCTTATTAGTAATCTCGATGGAATGTATCGCACCGCGAACGCGTGCAAACTCGGTCCAGGCTTTGCCCTTCAGGCAATCCCTACGGCGCTGCTGTAAGCGCCTAAGAGCCGTTCTAAGGTGGTTGTAACGCTCACGCAAGCTAGGACCGTTCTTAATGGTCAAAGTGATCATGACGGGCTCTAGGGACCGCTCAGCGGCCATTGCTGTGCGAACACGCTCCGCATTCTTGCCGACCATCTTGGCAGCCCTACGGGCAGCACAGAACGGACAGAGCAAAGCTTTCTTGCAGGTGTGAGCCTTAACGAGCCGTTGCTGCTCGATGGTGTAGTAATCGTGGAAGACCAGGTACGAGGCGCACCC
>JBAVQO010000446.1:0-2870 GCA_049694135.1 Gillisia sp.
TTCTGAAACTGCCAAACACGATTGGATTGATGCTGATCACCATCTTATTTACAGTTGGTGTCTACGGGTTAAGCTTTATAGACAATACGCTTTTAAAATTAGAAGAGAACATCATTGGGCAGGTAGACTTCCGCACGGTGTTACTGGATGTTATGTTGAGCTTTTTGCTATTTGCGGGAGCATTACATACGAATTTTGAAAACTTAAAAACTCAACGTTGGCCTATCCTGGTTTTTGCTACCATAGGAGTGCTCACTTCCACTTTTTTAGTGGGAACCGGAACCTATTATTTTTTACAAATGCTGCACATGGATGTTCAATATATTCATTGTCTTCTCTTTGGAGCTTTAATCTCCCCAACAGATCCCATTGCGGTTTTGGGCATTCTGAAAAAAGCCGGGGTACCAAAGCGGCTGGAAGCCAAATTCGTGGGTGAATCTCTCTTTAACGATGGAGTAGGAGTGGTGGTATTTTCTACCATTTTTGCGTTCTCGGGTGGCGATTCAATAAAAATGGCCGATGTTGCCATTTTATTCGGAAAAGAGGTAATAGGGGGGCTGTTAATGGGATTTATTCTGGGATACATAACTTTTCAACTGTTAAAATCCATAGACGATTATACTATTGAAGTAATAGGAACTCTTGCCACGGTTATGGTAGGTACCGCAATTGCACATAAAGTGGGAGTTTCTGCCCCTTTGGCCATGGTAACCGCAGGTCTCGTGGTGGGTCACCAGAATGTGCGGGCTTCAAGTATGTCTGAAACTACCGAGAGTTATGTAGATAAATTCTGGGAACTTATAGATATACTTTTTAATACCATCCTGTTCGTGTTGATAGGAATGGAAATGCTGGTGCTTACCTTCAAAATGAATTATATCTATGCCGGTGGTATCGCCGTTCCGGTGGTGCTGTTATGTCGGTATTTATCGTTGTATATTCCCATCAAATTCTTTAAAAGAAGGCTGGATTTTGTGAAGCATACCAATTTTATCTTAACCTGGGGCGGATTGCGGGGAGGAATTTCGATCGCGATGGCTCTAAGTCTTACCGAAGATATGCATCGAAGTCTTTTTCTGGTGATGACTTATATAATCGTGGTGTTTTCTATAATCGTACAGGGATTAACTGTGGGAAAAATAGTAAAAAGAATTACTAAAGATGAGATTTCCGAAAGCAGACAAGCGGAAGCTTATAAATGATAATCGGAAGGGTTTTTATACTTCAGAAAAAAACCTTTTTCTCCGGTTATTCTCTGAACGACAAAATGAAACTGGTCCCGATATTCTCTTTACTGTCTACAGTAATAGTGCCGCCAAGGCTTTGCATATGGTTATACACCAGATATAATCCAATTCCCCGGCTGTCTTTATGATCATGAAATTGTTGATTTAGCCCGAAGATTTTATTCTGAACTTTTTTCATGTTTAAACCCTTTCCGTTGTCGCTGAAAATGAGTCGTTTCAGGTTATCCTCTTTTTTTGCCGTAATGGAAATCACCGGATTTACCCCGGCCCTGGAGTACTTTATTGAATTGGAAAGAAGGTTTAAAAATATACTGTGAAGATATGCCGAATTGAACTTTACTTCTTCAAATTCAGAAAAATCGGTTTCTAACCTGGCATTAGAATTTTTTACCAGGGTCCTAATGGAGTACAGGATATGTTTTAAGGTGTCTTTAATATTTACACTTTCGAGTTTAATATTCAGCTTATCCTTTTCTGTTAGAACATCCATGTACTTATTCAATGTCTTTTTCAGATTCACAGAGGAAGTTTCCGCTAATTCTATGTACTGCCGGGTTTCAAAGTCTTCAATCTTATTTATTTCCACCAGCTCAAAAAGCGATAGAAGATTGTTTACCGGTGCCCTTAAATCGTGGGAAAGGGCGTAAGTGAGCTGCTTTAGTTCCGTATTTACCCTGGTGAGGTTAGACAACAGAGAATTCCGTTCTTTTTCGAGATTTTTAATATGCGTCACATCTTTGGCGATGGCGTAAATGGTCCTGCTATTGGGATCTGGAATGGAAGTCCAGGACAACCAAACAATTTCTCCTTTTTTGGTGAGATAACGGTTTTCAAAATTTAGCAGTGGCACGTCCTGGGTTAATTTCTCTCGTAAATGTGCCGTAATATGCTTATCACCTTCATAAATAAAATTGTCTATGGGCTTGTCCATCAATTCTTCGGTGGAGTAGCCAAGAATATTTGAAAATGCAGCATTTACCTTTTTTAAATATCCATCGTAGCCGGCGATACACAAAATATCGCGAGAAATTTCAAAAAATCGATCTAAACTGAAGTGATTGGAAGAAGATTCCAGTAGGTGTGATTTGGGGAGAGCCATATAAAAAAATATCTGGACTAAGTAGGTTTAGCAACAATAAAATTAGTGTTTTCTGGTATTTAAATCAAGTTCTCTATTTTAAAGTTTCTATTGCAGATCGGCGTTATGAAAAAACAGCTTGAAAGTGGTACCCTTATTGGGTTTACTGTCCACTTCAATCTTGGCATCATGATCATCTAGAATGCTTTTAACAGAGTTCAGTCCTACACCCACTCCCGTACTTTTACTGGTATAAAAGGCTTCAAAAAGCCGGTCGATTTCGGCGTTTTCAAGGCCGTGACCGTTATCGGATATGCTTAATACAAAGTCGCTTTCGTGTCGGGCAATCTTCAATTCTATAACTCCTTCTTGAGGTTTGGTGGCCTCGCTGGCGTTTACAATAATATTAAGAATGGCAATTTCCAATTTGTCTTCATCGGCCATTATAAAGTAAGAACCTTCAAAGTCTTTAATGACTTTAATTCCAGAGAGGTAAATGCGGTCTGATGCTTTTTGAATCGCTTTTGAAAGTACCTGAGAAAGAT
>JBAVQO010000447.1:0-1726 GCA_049694135.1 Gillisia sp.
GATTCATGATAATTACCGCTCCTAAAATGATAAAAATCCCTACCCACTGATAAAAATTAACAATTTCGTTCAGAAATAAGAAAGCTAGTAAGACCGCTACCGGTAATTCTACAGAGGCAATAATTGCTCCCAGCCCCAC
This sequence comes from Gillisia sp., assembly GCA_049694135.1. Taxonomy (GTDB): domain Bacteria; phylum Bacteroidota; class Bacteroidia; order Flavobacteriales; family Flavobacteriaceae; genus Gillisia. The sequence goes on from JBAVQO010000447.1 coordinate 140, forward strand.
ATTTATTTTTGGCATTCCTTCCGTAAAAAGAATAGGAGGTAAAACAGTTCCAAAAAGGGCTAATATCGGTCCCCATTTCAGAAAAATATCCAGGTTGAAACTCTGCAGTAAAAAAGGAATGCAAATTAGCCACACCACAATAGTTCCCCCTACCATCATCCATAAACTTCGCCGGAGAGAGGGTAAATGAGTGGCTACCGTATTAGAAGTATAAATGGTAATAGTATAGGAAAGCGCCGCTAAAAGCCCCCAGAGAATTCCCAGAAGGTCGAGTTTTAGAGTGTTGAAGAAAACATTGGTAGCCAGCAGGGTTCCAATCAAGATTACAATAACAGCTGTTATTTTCATTACCCCCGGTTTTTTTCCGGCCACGAGCATTTCTAACACAACGCCCATCCATACGCTTTGCATAAGCAGTACAATCCCGATAGAAACGGGAATATATTTAACCGCGAGATAATAAAAAATCCCGGTTAAGCCCAGGGAAGTTCCGGCAGCCATAAGTTTAAGAATACTTCGGGATTTGGGTTCCGGCAGATCTGCTGTTTTTCGTTTTACAAACAGGGCATTAATGATGAGCAATCCGAGAAGGCCCAGTGTCATTTGCGAAAAATTAATTTCGTAGGTAGTAAATCCTTCAGCATAGGCCAGTTTTACAAAAGTGGTGAGGGTTCCGTAACTTGCCGCTCCCAGCGCAACTAGAAGGCTTCCTTTTAAAACAGGGTTTTTCATAAAATTTTTCAATAAAAATGCAGGTGGGTACCTGCACTAAAAAGCGTACTTAAAGTGAGTGTTAATCGAGTTTTTCGGCTAATTTTTTAAAGACCTTTTTCGGGTTTTTCCCTTCATACAAAATGGTATAAACGGCGTTAATAATGGGAGTTTTGGCTCGTTTCACTTTATTGATTTTATAGGCGCTTTCGGTGGCGTAGTAACCTTCTGCCACCATACTCATTTCCATTTGTGCACTTTTTACGGTATAGCCTTTTCCGATCATATTTCCGAACATCCTGTTGCGGCTAAAGACGGAATATCCCGTCACCAACAAATCCCCCAGGTAGGCCGAATCGTTGATGTTGCGTTTCATTTTATGCACTTTTTTAATGAACTTCTTCATTTCGCGAATGGCATTACTCATAAGAACGCTCTGAAAATTGTCGCCGTAGCCAAGGCCATGGGCGATACCCGCTGCTATCGCATAAATATTTTTGAGCATGGCGGCATACTCTGTTCCCGTAACATCATCGCTGGTTTTGCAGGTAATGTAATCGCTTTGCAGGTATTTGGCCATCACTTTGGCTTTTTCTTCATCCTGGCAGGCTATGGTAAGATAGGAGAGCCTTTCCAGGGCAACTTCTTCGGCGTGGCAGGGCCCGGTAATAACTCCAAAATTTTCATTGGGAACATCGAATTCCTGGTTAAAATGTTCTCCCACGATCAGGCTGCTTTCAGGAACAATTCCTTTAATGGCCGAGAAAATAATTTTATCTTTTAAAGGGATTTTCAGCTTATCCAGCTCTTTCTTTACAAACGCGGAAGGAATTACGAAAATAAGATAATCGGCATTTTTAACCACCTGATTTATAT
>JBAVQO010000448.1:0-2016 GCA_049694135.1 Gillisia sp.
TCTAAAATGGCGATCCTGTTTTCAATATTTCGCGCGTGTTTCTCGGCGGCTATTTTTTTTCTTTTTTCGGCTTCTTCGGGCGTAATAAGCTGGTGCTCCAACCGATAATTGATCGTCTCGATATCCGTTTTTAATTTTTCTTTTTCATCTTCTATAATCTTCTGTTTTAGCTGTTCCACCCGCTCTTTCTTCTCAGAACGAATCGTATCCTGCTGGGCTTGCGCCTGCTGAATGGAAAAATTAAAAATTAAAATACTTACGTAGATAAGGATATTCTTCATAATGATTGTTTTTTGAACGTCCGCGACCTGCTCCTCGTTTTGAGGAGCGGATTTAGGACCTGATTGATGAATGATTTTTACTTCTTTTCAGAAGCTTTTTTGTTGATGATATAATGGCTAATTCTATCCGTTTTAATTATTCCTGTTTGCAACCGCAGACCGCGCTTTGTTGAACCCTTCCTTCAGAATTTCAAAGACTTTTTCTCTGAAAGAATCGTTGATTTCCAATTCCACATCCTGCAAAAGTGCATTGGCATCTATGTTTTGCGGATCGTAGGAATATGTTTTTTCTTTTGCAATGCGCTCGGCAGCTTGTTGCAGCAAAGCATCTACTTCAGCATCGGTAACCGCCTTTCCCTTGTTTTGTGCCGAAGCTATTTCTGTCAGCACCTCATTAATGTCCTGACTGGTGATTTCGTTTTTTAACACGTCGTTTTTTGCAGATATTTCTGAAGCCTTTAAAACTTCCGTAAACTTGCTCTTCTCAAGATTCCGTGCACCAACTTCTGTTTTCGCTATTGAACTTTGCACCTTATTGGTATGAGAAATCGTGTACACAGAAGACTTTTTCTTTCTTTCCACGGCTTTTAAAGGTTCCTTCTTTTCTTCTGAAGCTATCTTTAATTCCTTTTCTGAAGATTTTAATACAGGTTCAGAAATCTTCTTCTTTTCTACTTTTGTCGGTGTGTTTACCAGACCGGGCGAGGCAGGAATGCTATCTTTTTTAAAAACCACGCTCAGCACAAGGATGCCACCTACCAGACTTGCCGCAATACCAAGCCACCAGAACCTTCGGCCGGTGGACTTCTGATGATCTTCCAACTGCTCATTCAGTTTTTTCCAACTATTTTCGCTGGCTGGAATCTCCCGGGCCTTCAATGTCTTTGCAAATTGTTTTTCAAATTTAAGTCGTTCCATAACCCGATTTATTTTGTTCTTTTAACCTTTCCTGCAACATTTTTCTTGCTTTAAACAACTGCGATTTCGAAGTGCCTTCAGATATTTTTAGCATTTTGGCAATTTCGGAGTGTTTATAACCTTCAATGGCATACATTACAAAAACCAGCCTGTATCCTTCCGGTAATTCATCTATCAAACGCTGTATATCTGAAGCTTCCATTTCTGAATAAACTTCGTTCGAAAATCCTATTTCCGAATCTTTAAAGTCATCTTTGAATTCCAGTTGTTTTTGGCTTCGCAAAAAGGAAATGGATTCCCGAATCATTATTTTTCGCACCCACCCTTCAAAACTTCCTTCACTTTTGAAATCTTTTATATGAGTAAAAACTTTAAAAAATCCCTTCAGCATCACATCTTCCGCGTGATGAAGATCTTTGATATACATCCTGCAAACGCTCAACATTTTTGGGGAATGGGTTTCGTATAATCGCTCCTGCGCTTCCCGGTTGTGTTGGGCGGCGCGGGCTATTAATTTCGATTCCGATTTATAAAGCTGAATAACTTTCACAGAGTGTTGATTGAACCTTCTATTTATAAAGACGCAGGAAAGTTACAAAAGGTTGCCTGAGGAAAAGAAAAAGAATTGAGTATTGAGAATTGAGTATTGGGATTTTGCGTTTTGATAGTTTTTCACTTCTTCCGCTCGATCACATAATTCACCATAAGAATGAGGGAATCTTTGTAAGGCGATGCGGGATAATTTTCTAAAATAGAAAGGGCTTCTCTCTGGAATTCTTTCATACGCTTTTCGGCATAAGCAAGTCCACCTTTTTCT
>JBAVQO010000449.1:0-1766 GCA_049694135.1 Gillisia sp.
GAACATAGTAGCATATATTTCTCCCTACTCAGGAAAAATTATGCCTCGCCTATTTCTCTTGTACAGCCTTTTTAGAAACTGAAATTGTATGAAGCTGTTAAGCTTCTTTTTCTTCCTTGTTTTTTACAACCAGTCTGAATCCTTCTCCGTGGATATTCAGGATTTCTACGTTCTCGTCTTTCTTCAGATATTTACGCAGTTTGGCAATATAAACGTCCATACTTCGAGAGGTGAAATAATTATCGTCTCTCCAAATTTTTGTTAAGGCGAGCTCGCGAGGCATTAAATCGTTTTCATGCAAAGCCAGCAGGCGAAGCAATTCGTTTTCTTTTGGCGATAATTTAGAAGGCTCTTCATCTTTATAAGTTAAGAACCTCAACTTGGAGTTAAGATGAAAACCGCCGATTTCGAATTCAAATTGTTTGCTGTCTGCAACACTGTCGGTAGCTTTGCGCTGCATGATCGCCTTGATCTTCATAAGCAGCACTTCGCTGTCGAAAGGTTTGTTTAAATAATCATCGGCTCCCACTTTATATCCCTTTAAGACATCTTCCTTCATCGCTTTTGCGGTGAGAAAAATGATAGGGATTTCTTCATTCTTGTCGCGAATTTCCTTAGCCAGGGTAAAACCATCTTTATAAGGCATCATAACATCAAGAATACAAAGATCGAAATCATCTTTTTTGAATTTTTCGAATCCTTCCATTCCGTTTTTAGCATGAGTTACCTCGTAATCGTTCATAGCCAGGTAATCTTTTAGAACCGTTCCAAAGTTTGGATCGTCTTCAACCAATAAAATTTTCTTGTTTTCAGTTTCCATATTTTAAGTTATTAATGGTAATTTAATTATAAATGTACTTCCTTTTCCCTTTTCACTCACCACGGTTATAGTTCCGTGGTGGTCTTCCAGGATTCGTTGTGAATATGCAAGGCCAAGTCCATGACCTTTTACATTATGTATATCTCCCGTGTGTTCACGGTAGAATTTCTGAAATATTTTTTTCTGAACTCCTCTGCTCATCCCCACTCCCTGGTCTCTCACTTTCATGACAATATAATTTCGCACATTTTCTGTGTAAATATCTATTTTTGGTTCCTCTTCAGAATATTTAATGGCATTATCGAGAATGTTAACCACCACATTGGTAAGATGGTCTCTATTCCCGAGCAGGGAGGATTTTAATGCCCCAAAGTGATTTTTTATATACCCATTCCTGTCTTCTACGATCAGGGAAACGTGAGTGATCGCATCCTCTATGATCTCGTGTAAGTGAACCCGCTCTTTTTTAAGGTCCAGCTCATTTCGTTCGAGTTTAGAGATCTGCAACACATTCTCTACCTGGGCATGCATTCTTTTATTTTCATCGCGAATCATTTGAAGGTACCTGGAAACCTTTTCCTGATCGTTAATTATTTTTGGATTTTTAATGGCATCCAGCGCCAGATTGATCGTTGCAATAGGGGTCTTAAATTCATGCGTCATATTGTTGATAAAATCGGTCTTTATCTGCGAGATCTGCCGCTGCTTTATCAATTGCGTCAAGGCGCTTGAATATGCCACTACAATGATCAACGTGAAAATTATGGAAAGAATAGCCATCAAAGTGACCGACGATAAAACAAGTTTTTTCTTTCCGGTAAAATTCACTAGTAATTGATATTTACTTTTTCCTGAACTGCTAACAAATAACGGCACCGAATAGGTAGCCGGGTAATTGGGCGAAAAATTGCTGGAATGCACTTTGGTAGCCAGCGAATTGCTATAC
>JBAVQO010000450.1:0-3909 GCA_049694135.1 Gillisia sp.
TCGGTATCCATATACACAGTTGGTCCCAGAAAAGCATGGTACATCGCCGTATAAAAATTCACTTTTTCAGCTTTGCTGTCGCTGGTTATCTGCACCTTATTGAATTCTTTATTCCACTGCGTACGGGCATCATTCTTAACTCTTTCAAAATTCCAGCCGGGAATCTCTTTTTTCATATTCTGAAGTGAGCCTTCGGTACTTACAGGCGAAATAGCGAGTTTTACCTTGATCTTTTCGCCGGCTTCGGTATCAAAATTGAAATAGGTTCTGATGTTTTTTCCTGCCATTTCAGGAAAGTTGTGTTCCTGATCAAATTTCCCCCAGAAACCGTGGTATACCTGTTTTTCATCGTAATTTTTTTGTCCGTAGCTCTTGAAGGGTTTACTGAAGGACATCGCGAAATACACTTTTCGGGTCCGTGCCCAGCCATTCGTCTGCCGATATCCGGTAATTAACGTATCATTTTCAACCCTCACAAACGTCCAGATATTTTTCTGGTCGTAATTGTAAATTCCGGCCATTAGATCAAGAATGATGTGGGAATCATCAGATTTTGGAAAGGTGTATTGATGCATTCCCACTCTTGTAGTAGCGGTCAATTCTGCTTTAATATTATAATCTTTCAGATTTACACTGTAATAGCCGGGAGTGGCGGTTTCATCTGCATGAGAAAATCGCGAGCGATATCCGCTGTCTGGATTTTCTGAAGTTCCGGGATTTAATCTTAGTTCTCCTGTGGTTGGCATAACCAGGAAATCTCCAAGGTCGGAATGTCCTGTTCCGCTAAAATGGGTATGACTAAAACCCACTATGGTTTTGTCGTCATACTGATAACCGGCGCAATATTCATAAACCTTCGGGTTGTAATGCCCGTCTACCGCGTAGGCAATAGTATCGGTATCGGGACTTAGCTGTACGCTCCCAAACGGAACCGTGGCGCCGGGATAGGTGTGGCCCATTCGTGCAGTTCCAATCATAGGGTCTGCGTATTGAGCGAGATCTTTCTGTGCGTATAAAAGTGAATTGCTAAGGAAGCAGAGAGCTGAAAAAATAAGTAGTTTGCAAATATTTTTGGAATTTTTCATTGCTTTTAATCCTGATTTTTAGTGTTTTTCAGCAGATGTTTATCTACTCCTTTTCTTGTAATTTTTACCGGTTCTATGTATCCGTTTTTATCGAAGGTCATAGTGTCTATGCATACTACACGTGAATTCCGGTCGGTTTCTCCTAACGGCCTGCGGTGATAGACCATATAATAGGAATCTTTTCCCGGAATCTTAATAACAGAATGATGTCCTGCCCCGGTTGCCACGTTCATATCCTGCTGTAAAATTTTTCCTATTCGTTTAAAAGGGCCGGTGGGAGAGTCTCCAATGGCATAGGCAACACTGTAATCGGGACCTGTCCAACCGCCTTCTGACCACATAAAATAATATTTTCCGTTCCTGACAAACATAAACGGACCTTCCACATATTTTTCGGGGGTGATTTCTTTGAAGAAGGAGCCATCTTCATAAGGCAGAAATCCGGTAAAATCCTCATTGAATTCCGCAATATTACAATGTTTCCAGCCACCATAGATAAGATAATATTTTCCGTTGGTATCTTTAAACACAAACTGATCTATGGGCTGTGCGCCGTTATGAAATTTCCCTACCAGCGGTTTTCCTATTAAATCCTTATACGGGCCGCCGGGATTTGTTGAGACTGCTACTCCAATTCCTCCAATTTCATCATCATTCTGAATATCATTGGCTCCGAAAAACAAGTAATATTTCCCGTTTTTTTCGGTAATGGAAGGCGCCCACATCGCTTTATGCGCCCATTTTACTGCTGAAGTATCTATGATCTTATGATGATATTCCCAGTGAACCAGATCGGGTGACGAAAATGCGTCCAGAAATACCTGTTTTTCGTAAGGAGCAGAATAGGTAGGGTAGATCCAATATTCATTGTTGAAAACGGCTCCTTCGGGATCGGCGTACCAACCGGGAAATAGCGGATTATGATTCGTGTTTTGAGCAAAGCAGGATTTTCCTGCTAAAATCAGAAACACGAAAATCATCAAAAATATTCGATACCTTTTCAAAGTTATTCAGTTTTATCAGATGACAGCGAATATGGAAAATCTTCCTGATTTACTCCTCTGTCTTTATTGGGTTTGTCACCCATTTTGAAATCTAGCGTTGCGCCTTTCATCAGTTCTGAATGCGAAATCCAGTTATGGGTATATTCTTTTCCGTTGAATTTCATTTCCTGAATATATCGGTTTTCTGAAGAATTTTCAGGAGCATTTATTATAACCGTATTGCCATTTTGAAGACTGAGAGTAACTTTTTTGAAAAGTGGGGCTCCCAAAACATACTGATCGCTGGCCGGAGTAACCGGATAAAATCCAAGGGCAGAAAAAACGTACCACGCCGAAGTTTGCCCGTTATCTTCGTCGCCACAATATCCATCGGGTGTTGGAAGATACATTCTGTTCATCGTTTCCCGCACCCAATACTGAGCTTTCCAGGGTTCTCCGGCGTAATTATATAAATAAATCATATGCTGGATAGGCTGATTTCCATGAGCATACTGGCCCATATTCGCGATCTGCATCTCGCGTATTTCGTGAATAACCTGTCCATAATAACTCTCATCGTAAACCGGAGGGAGGGTAAAAACTTTATCTAACTGGCTTACAAATTCCTTTTTACCACCCATTAAATCTATTAATCCCTGGATATCATGAAAAACGCTCCAGGTATAATGCCAGCTATTGCCTTCGGTAAAAGCATCGCCCCATTTAAAAGGATTAAAAGGTTTTACGAACTCGCCGTTTTTATTTTTCCCTCTCATTAAATCGATGGAAGGATCAAAAAGATTTTTGTAATTCAGGCTGCGGTTTCTATAATATTCAATAGTATCCTTCGGTTTATTCAATGCTTTTGCCAGCTGATAAATAGAAAAATCATCGTAGGCATATTCCAGGGTTCGGGCAGCACTTTCATTTAGTCCCACATTATAAGGAACATAACCAAGATCTTTATAGTAAGAAATTCCTGCGCGGCCAACGGCTTTTAAAGGCCCTGCATTATTGGCATTATGCAGCAGCGCATTGTACAAATTCTCGATATCATAATCGTATTTTCCTTTGTTTTTTATATAAGCTTCAGCCACTACCGAGGCAGAATTATTGCCAATCATTACATTTCTAAGTCCCGGGCTCGCCCATTCCGGAAGCCAGCCGCTTTCATTGTAAGCATTCGATAAACCTGACTGAATTTTTGCGTTTAAATCGGGGTACATCATATTCAGAAAAGGGAATAGTGCTCGAAAGGTGTCCCAAAAACCGGTATCGGTAAACATATAGCCGGGAAGTACTTTCCCATTATATGGGCTATAATGAAAGGCTTTTCCATCTTTATCGAATTCGTAGAATTTCCGCGGAAAAAGCATACAGCGATAAAGGCAGGAATAAAAAGTGGCGAATTGCGCCGAAGTTCCGCCTTCTGCCTTGATCCTGTTTAACTGATTATTCCATTTTTCACGACCTTTTTGTTTAATGGTGTCAAAAGTGTCGTTTCCCAGTTCTTTTAAATTTTGTTCTGCCTGGTCGTAACTTATAAATGAGGAAGCTACTTTTACATTCACTTTTTCGCCTTTTTCAGTTTTAAATCGAACTACGGCACCGGCATGATCCGATTCATTTTCGAGAGAAGAAGTAAGGGTAGAGTCGTGAAAAGTTTGCGCCAGCTCAAATTTTTTGCTGAATTTTAAGACGAAGTAATTCTTAAAATTGTCGGGAACGCCGCCGCTGTTTTTGGTGGTATAGCCAATAATTTTATTTTCTGAAGGGATTATTTTTACATAGGAGCCATCATCAAAAGCATCTAATACCACATAAGAATTATCGCTTTTAGG
>JBAVQO010000451.1:0-6795 GCA_049694135.1 Gillisia sp.
CGATGGCAGAATACATGGCAGAAGGAAAAACTCCCGAAGTTTTGTTCTGGGTCGGCTGTGCCGGCAGTTTTGATGATCGTGCCAAAAAAATTACTAAAGCCTTCGTTAAATTACTTAATGCTGCAAAAGTAGATTTTGCAGTCCTTGGAACTGAAGAAAGTTGTACCGGAGATCCTGCAAAACGTTCGGGAAACGAATTTCTTTTTCAGATGCAGGCTGCCGGAAATATTGAGGTTCTAAACGGTTACGAAATCAAAAAGATCGTTACGGCCTGTCCGCATTGCTTCAATACAATGAAGAATGAATATCCTGCATTAGGTGGAAATTATGAGGTAATGCACCATACCACTTTCTTAAAATCTCTTCTTGAAGAAGGCAGGCTTACGGTTGAAGGCGGAAAATTTAAAGGAAAAAGAATCACTTTTCATGATCCTTGTTATTTGGGAAGAGGAAACGATATTTTTGAAGCTCCGCGGGATCTTTTAAGAAAACTCGAAGTAGAGCTTGTGGAAATGCGCCGATGCAAGAAAAATGCCCTTTGTTGTGGTGCCGGTGGAGGACAAATGTGGAAAGAACCCGAACCCGGAAATAAGGATATCAATATTGAACGAACAGAAGAAGCTATGGAAGTAAAGCCGGACGCTATTGCTGCAGGATGTCCCTTTTGCAATACGATGTTAACAGACGGGGTAAAGAACAAGAATGAAGAAGGTAAAATTGAAGTGTTGGATGTAGCAGAAATGATTGCAAACGCCCAGGATCTTTAGATTCAAAAATTCACACCATCATAAGACGTTAAACTTTTTAATTTCCCGGAACTATATTTGAAGCTATGCTCTTTATGAAGTAGTTTTGTAAATATAATTCCAAAAAAAATGCTTGTACCTTTTGCTAGTTTGCCCGATACCTCCAGAGTGTGGATTTATCAGGCAAATCGATCTTTTTCTGAAAAAGAAATTGAAGAAATCACTGCCAAACTAGAAGATTTCATTTCTCAATGGACTGCCCATGGCGCCAATCTAAAAGCTTCTTTTGAAATAAAATATAAGCGATTCCTGGTGATCGCCCTGGATCAGCAGGTAAACGTGGCTTCAGGATGTTCTATAGACGCTTCTGTACATTTTATTCAGCAGCTCGAAAAAGATTATAATGTAGATCTTCTTGATAAAATGAATGTCAATTACAGGCAGGGCGAATTCATCGCACATAAAACCCTTAGCGATTTCAGAAAAATGGCGAAGGAAAAGGCCGTATCGAAAAACACCATCGTTTTTAACAATCTTGTAAACAATAAAGCAGAATATCTTTCCGATTGGGAAGTACCGGCTTCAGAAAGCTGGCATAACCGATTTTTAAAGTAGATTGATGAAGCTTTTTTTGCCCGCTTTTTTTAGTGTTTTCTTTCTATTCACTTCTGTTTCCCCTGTTTTTGCACAACAGAAGAATCCTTTGATTGCCAAAGATTTTTTAAAGCAGCGGCAATGGGTAGATAGCATCTACGATTCTATGAGCCTGCAGGAAAAAGTAGGACAATTGTTTATGGTGGCGGTAAATTCCAACGATTCCGGCAAAGAAATAGAAAAAGTAAAGAGCCAGATCGAAAATCAGCATATTGGAGGTGTTATCTTTCTAAAAGGGAATCCACATCTGCAGGCAAATTTAACTAATGAATTTCAGGAAGCATCCAGCGTTCCATTGCTGATAGGAATGGATGCAGAATGGGGTTTGGCCATGAGGCTGGATTCCACATTTGCACTTCCGTGGAATATGACGTTGGGAGCTATTCAAAATAACCAGTTGATCGAAGAAGCGGGAGCGGCAATTTCCAGAAATACCAAAAGAATTGGAGTACAACTAAATTTTGCACCTATTGTAGATATTAATACCAACCCCGATAATCCTATCATCGGAAATCGATCTTTTGGGGAATTACCAGAAAATGTTGCTGAAAAAGCCGTGGCGTTTTTACGCGGAATGCAAAGTGAAGGAATGTTAACCTGTGCCAAGCACTTTCCCGGTCACGGGGACACAGAAAAAGACAGCCATAAAACCCTTCCTGTTATTTCCTTCAGCAAAAAACGAATAGACAGTGTAGAATTTTATCCTTATAAAAAAATGATTCCGGCTGGAGTCTCCAGCATTATGGTAGCTCACCTGGATGTGCCGGCCCTCGAAAACACTCCTGGTTTACCCTCCAGTCTTTCAAAACATATCGTTACCGATATACTTAAAAAGAAACTGAATTTTAACGGCCTGGTTTTTACTGATGCGCTTAATATGAAAGGTGTTTCAGATTATAATAATCCCGGTGAAATCGATTTTGCTGCTTTTGAAGCGGGGAACGATGTGCTGTTAATGTCTGAAGATGTGCCCATCGCTGCCCAGAAAATAATGGATGCTTATAATGATGGCACGATTACGGAAGAAAGGCTGGCGCACTCGGTTAGAAAAATTCTTTTTGCCAAATATAAAGCGGGTTTGAATAATCTTGAGCCTGTAGATACCACCAATCTGGTAAGCGATTTAAATAATATACAAGACAAAGTTCTGTACAATAAATTGATAGAGAACGCTGTAACCGTCATAAAAAATGAAATGGGAATCCTTCCGGTGCAGGATTTGGAAACCAGAAAATTCGCTTATGTTAATTTTGGAGATGCAGATGGAGCACCATTTTTAGAAGAATTAAAAAAGTATGATAAAGTAGATTGGGTCAAGGCAAATACTCTCCCCGATTTACTCGAAAAATTAAAAGCTTATAACTATGTAATCATAGGTTTTCATAAAAGCAATGACTCACCCTGGGCGGCTTACGAAATTTCAGATGAAGAAAAAACCTGGATTCAGGCCATAGCAAGAAACAACAATACCGTTTTAGATGTTTTTGCAAGGCCTTATGCCCTCCTGAATTTAAAATCCACAAGCAACCTCGAAGGAATAGTCATGAGCTATCAGAACAGTCCCGAAGCTCAGCAGATTTCTGCTCAGGTTATTTTTGGCGCCCTTGGTGCAAAAGGTAAATTACCGGTGAGTGCCGGGAAAGAATTTCCGGCCGGAACAGGTTATTTTACCAGACCTTTGAACCGTCTTGCCTACGGAATCCCGGAATCTGTTGGAATGAATTCTGAAAAACTTCAGCAAATAGATTCCCTGGTGAACGAAGCTATAGATCAAAAAATGACTCCCGGGTTACAGATTATTGTGGCCAGGAAAGGAAAGGTTATTTTTCAGCGAAATTCAGGATACCTTACCTATCAGAAAGAAAAACCGGTCACAGATTCCACTCTTTATGATCTTGCTTCCATGACCAAGATCCTGGCAACCCTTCCTTTAATTATGCAGTTGGAAGAAAATGGGGTTATTGATTTTAATTCAAAATTGGGAGAATTAATGCCATTTTTTAAAGGTTCTAACAAGGAGAATATAAAGTTACAGGATATGCTTATGCATTATGCACGCCTACAGCCTTGGCTTCCTTTTTATGTCCCCACCATAGACAAAGAAACAAGAATGCCTTCTTTAAGATACTATCGGAAAGAACCTATGGAAGGTTTTAGCACCCAGGTGGCGGAGAACATGTACATACGAAATGATATCCGGGATTCTATTATGGGGCTTATTCGCGACAGCAAACTGGAACCGAAACTGGAATACAGATATAGTGATCTTCCGTTTTATATCATGAAATATTTTATTGAAGATCATTATAATTCATCGCTGGATTATCTGACTTCTAACCGATTTTATTCGCCTTTAGGTGCAAATTATACAGGATATTTACCTTTAAATCGATTTCCAAAAGAAGAAATAGCTCCAACCGAGAATGATAAACTCTGGAGGCACCAACAGGTGCAGGGGTTTGTTCATGACCAGGGAGCGGCTATGCAGGGCGGAATAGGAGGCCATGCCGGATTGTTTAGTACAGCCAATGATGTAGCCAAAATTATGCAGATGTACTTAAATGGAGGAACTTATGGAGGAAAACGCTATCTTAAAAGCGCGACCATCGACAAATTTAATACCTGTTATTATTGTGGGCAGGATGTAAGGAGAGGAGTTGGTTTCGACAAACCCCAGCTGGGAAATGTTGGGCCCACTTGTGGTTGTGTTTCCTTAACCAGTTTTGGACATACTGGTTTTACAGGCACGATGGCCTGGGTAGACCCGGCCGAAGATATTGTTTATGTATTTCTGTCCAACCGCGTTTATCCGGATGTTAACAACAGAAAATTGATCCATAAAGATATACGTTCTGAAATACAACAAATTATTTATGAATCTATTGATGAATAACTTATGAAAATAGCCATTGTGTGCTATCCTACCTTTGGTGGGAGTGGAGTAGTTGCTACCGAATTAGGAATGGCCCTTTCCCGGAGAGGCCATGAAATCCATTTTATTACCTATAAGCAACCTGTTCGGCTTGAACAACTTACCGGAAATATTAAGTTCCACGAAGTTCATGTTCCCGATTATCCTTTGTTTCACTATCAGCCGTACGAACTTGCCTTAAGCAGTAAACTGGTAAACATGGTGAAATTGTACAAAATCGAACTGCTTCATGTTCATTATGCAATTCCTCATGCCTATGCAGCCTACATGGCAAAAAAGATGTTGGAAGAAGAAAATATTCATATTCCTATAGTGACCACCTTACACGGTACCGATATTACGCTGGTTGGCAATCATCCATTCTATAAACCGGCGGTAACTTTCAGTATAAATAATAGCGACGTGGTTACCTCTGTCTCACAAAGTTTAAAAGAGAATACCCTCGAATTATTTAAAATAAGACAGGAAATACAAGTAGTTCCTAATTTTATAGATGTTTCAAAATATAAAAGTAAATTTTCTGATTGCGACCGTTCTTTAATGGCAGATGAGGATGAAAAAATCATAACTCACGTCAGCAATTTTAGGCCTGTAAAGCGAATAGGAGATGTGATAAAGATTTTTGAAGTTATTCAAAAAAAGGTAAAATCACGATTGATCATGATAGGAGAAGGGCCAGAAAAGGAAATGGCAGAAAACATGGCCTTCGATCTTAATCTCCAGGATAAAATAATATTTCTGGGCGAAAGCAACGAGATCGATAAAATTCTGTGTTTTTCAGATCTGTTTTTACTTCCTTCTGAAAAAGAAAGTTTTGGGCTTGCTGCCCTGGAGGCTATGGTAAATGGTGTTCCTGTTATTTCCACTAACACCGGCGGACTTCCGGAAGTAAACATTGAGGGAGTTTCGGGTTATTTAAGCGATTTGGGAAATGTGGAAGAAATGGGAAAAAATGCCATCAGTATTTTAAAAGATGAAATGAATCTTCTTAAATTCAAGATAAACGCCCGGGAGCAGGCTAAAATCTTCGATATCAACAAGATTGTTCCCCAGTATGAAAAAGTGTATTCCATGGCGATAGAGAAAATAAAAAAACCGGTGTAGCACCGGTTTTTTTATTCAAAAAATATCTTCTTTTTAAAACTGATATCTTAAACTTAACGCCACATCAGGAGAAAATTGATCGATTACACTGTAATCGTTAAATCCAAACTCGGGTCGAAAATCCAGAGAAAGGAGTAAAGGAATATCGAAATTATATTCAATACCTATATCTCCGGCAAGAAATAAAAACACGCCATCGTTGCCTCTGTACTGGGTTGGTCTTTTATCATTTACGCTGCCTATCCCCGCACCAGGACCAGCATACCAGTTAAAGCCGCCATCAATATTCCAAACCCACTGATAGATTCCTGTAATTTTAAAAGCATCAAAATCACTGGCGTTGCGCCAACCTAAATCCAATTCTAATCGGTTGTTCTCAACAAGGGCCCGTTGGTAGGATACTTCGGCGCCAAATGCAGAAGCACCTCCCAGTCTTAACCCTAAGGCATTATCGGAAATGGTTTGTGCATTTGCACTAACGGCAGATGCCAATACAAATATGAAAGCAAAAAATAATTTCTTCATAATTTAAAACTTTTTGATTTGAATGAACAAATTTACTGGTTATAACAAGATAGAAAACGTCTCTTATGCCAATGTATTGTTAATGTCTTACAAAAAAGAGTTAATTCAATTTCTCAACCATTCCAGAGCTTTTTCTTTTTCTGAAATATCAAAATACTCTGCTTTTACAAAGGGCTTCATTATTTGGGTCATCCATTTTTCCCATTTTTCATCGCCTACCATTGCTACTTTATGTAGATCTTTGGAGTGATCTATATCTAATTTAAGATCTTCCCAAAGGGCTTTTGGCTGCCATCCCTTAAAATCCTTCATTTCAAAATACCAGTTAACCTTTTTATTTTTGGCTATTATTTTTTGAAATTCATTCCGAATTATGATGTAATCATCAGATTCCAGTTTGTTCTCGGCTAAAGTTGCCAAAAGATTATCTTCTGTAAAATTTAGAATACGTATCATTCTTAGTTTGTTTTAGGTAGTTACATTATATTTTAAATGTAAAACTTACTTATAACAAGCCTCGGAATTTTACCTAAATCTATTGTTAATAATGTTTAAAAATCTGTTAACCTAAACCGGCAGATATTTGTATTTTTAACCACCTATGGAGTCAGATTTATTAAAATTGAGGGAGGCCCTAAAAGGCGAACTTTTTCTGGATGACTTATACAAAAGTATTTACGCGACCGATGCCTCGGTATATCGGGAAAAACCTATGGGTGTTTGCTATCCTGAAGATCTGTCGGATCTTAAAAAAATTATTCTTTTTGCGCGGGAGCATAAAATAGGAATCATACCAAGAACCGCAGGAACATCATTGGCGGGACAATGTGTTGG
>JBAVQO010000452.1:0-8586 GCA_049694135.1 Gillisia sp.
CCGCTTTGATGGCTTTTACAGGTTCTCCTTCTCCCAGGCCTTTAAGGTAAATACTTTGCGCATTATAGAGCTCCAGTGAATCTGAGTCGGACAGGCTGAAAAGAATAGTGGCATCTACGCCGGTATCCAGCAAGAATGAGAGCTTTAGTCCATTAATTTCAACGGGAAGAATCACCAGGCCATTGGCTACCTGAAATTTCTGTTTAAAGTAGGGCTTGTTATTTTGAATTTGAAAGCTGTCCTGGCCCATCGCCCGGAAGGCGACGAGAAGCAAAAAAAGGCACCCTATGCGAAGCCACCACTTCAAATTTTTTCTTTAAATTACAAAAATTAGCAATACAAATACCTGGGCAACCTTTAAGATTCTGCTTTTAATTTTGCACTTTTGCAACAGAAAAAATTGAATTATATGCCTAAGATTTCTCAAAAAGGTATGCAAATGCCGGAATCCCCTATCAGAAAACTAGTTCCTTATGCAGAACAAGCAATTAAAAAAGGGCGAACTATTTATCAGTTAAACATTGGACAACCCGATATAAAGACTCCTGCCAAGGCTTTAGATGCCGTAAGAAACCATTCTATTGAAGTTCTATCTTACAGCCATTCTGCGGGGTTCGAAGAATATCGCCAAAAGCTGGCAAAATATTATCAAAAAGTTGGTATTCCTGTAAACAGCAACGAAATAATTATAACCACCGGTGGTTCTGAAGCGCTTATGTTCGCCATGGGAAGTATCGCCGATAAAGGTGACGAAATAATTATTCCGGAACCTTTTTACGCCAATTATAATGGTTTCGCTACTTCTTCAGGAATAAAAATTGTACCTGTAGAATCTAAGATTGAAGATAATTTTGCCTTACCTCCCATCCAGGAGTTTGAAAAATTAATCACTTCAAAAACAAAAGCTATCCTCATCTGCAATCCCGGAAATCCCACCGGATATTTATATACTGAAGAAGAGATCAATCAGCTGGCAGAAATGGCTCTTAAACACGATATTTTTCTGGTGGCAGATGAAGTTTACCGGGAATTTGCCTACGACGGTGCAAAACATTACTCTATTATGTCTGTTCCGAAACTCGAAAACCATGCGATTATGATCGATTCGGTTTCTAAACGATACAGCATGTGTGGCGCAAGAATTGGTTGTCTGGTTTCAAAAAACAAAGAAGTTATTGCAACCGCAATGAAGTTTGCCCAGGCAAGGTTAAGCCCTCCAACGTTTGCTCAAATTGCCAGCGAAGCCGCTCTCGACACTCCGCAAAGTTACTTTGATGACGTTATAGAAGAATATACTTCACGCCGTAACCTTCTCATAAAGGGATTGAAGGAAATAGAAGGTGTAAAAGTAGCCACCCCTAAAGGTGCTTTTTATTGCATTGCAGAACTTCCAGTCGAGAATGCCGATGATTTCGCAAAATGGCTGCTTGAAAAGTTCGAAATGAATAACGAAACCATAATGGTAGCTCCCGCAGCAGGATTCTATTCTACACCAAATACTGGTTTAAACCAGGTTCGGATTGCGTATGTGCTTAAAAAAGAGGATCTGGAGCGGGCAATAACCATTTTAAAACAGGCATTACAAGAATATAACAGCAAATGAAAGTATTGCGTGATGCTTCCTTAAAACCTTATAACACTTTTGGAATAGATGTAAAGGCAAGCAGGCTGATTTCGGTAGAATCTGTGGAAGATCTAAAACTTCTTCTGAAAAGAAATTATGCCGAAGAACTCTTTATTCTCGGGGGAGGCAGCAATATGTTGTTCACTCATGATCTACATTCCACAGTACTGCAAATTAACCTTCGCGGAAAGGAAGTTGTAGATGAAGATGAAGATCATGTATATATAAAAGCTAATGCAGGCGAAAACTGGCATCAATTTGTTTTATGGACGCTCGATAACGGCTGGGGCGGACTTGAAAATCTTTCTTTGATTCCGGGAAATGTGGGTACATCGCCCATACAGAACATTGGAGCCTACGGGGTGGAAATAAAAGACAGATTTGTTTCCTGCGAAGCGATCGATATACAAACTCTTGAAGTTTTAAATTTTACTGCTGAAGATTGCGAATTCGGTTACCGAAATTCCATCTTCAAAAATCGGGCAAAGGGAAAATATATCGTAACCAGTGTAATTTTTCGGCTTAGCAAAAAAAATCATCAGCTTATTACCAATTATGGTACAATTGAAGAATGGTTAAGGGAAAAAGAAATAGAGAATCCTGGTATCAAAGATATCTCAAATGCGGTTATAGCCATACGAAGCAGCAAACTTCCCGATCCTAAAAAGTTGGGAAACAGCGGGAGTTTTTTTAAAAATCCCGTGCTTTCCGAAAAAACTTTTTCTGCCATATCTCAGGAATTTCCAGAAATGCCTTTTTACTCTGTAGGAGAAGGAAAAGTAAAGGTTCCCGCCGGTTGGCTTATTGAACATGCCGGTTTAAAGGGCTACCGCGAAGGCGATGCAGGCGTACACGCAAAACAGGCCCTGGTACTGGTGAACTACGGAAATGCCTCAGGACTACAACTCCTGCAACTTGCACAAAAAGTTCAGGAGACGGTATTTAAGAAATTCAAAATAGAACTTGAACCCGAAGTAAACATCTTTTAGTCACTAAAAATTTAGCTTAGGTTGTTCACCAATCTCTGTAACAACTAAACTGAAAAATATTCTTATTCCTTACTACAAATAGGTTTCAGGATCCAGGTAATCAGGGATACCATCATTGTTTTTATCGGTAAAAGTAATGCTCCCGTCTTCGTTAATGGTTATTTCGTTTCTTGTAGGAGTTCCATCATTATCATCATCTGCATCCAGGTAATTCGGTACTCCGTCTTCATCTGAATCATCATCGGCCAGATTATGGTTATTATTCAAATCTTCCATGTAAGAAGGAATACCGTCATGATCGTGATCTGCCTGGTTAACCGCGTACAACTGAAAGCTGAAGATAAGAGGACTGTATGCAGGGATTGGAGATTTTGAATTTGCAAAGTAACCAAGACCAGAAGGAAAAAACACTGCGCCCACTCCAAAATCGTTATTAAAAGTAACGGTATTATCAGCATTTACTGTAAATCCGGAAGCGCCGCCAAATTCTGTCACTCCTTCTGTAAAACCAGTAATAAGCCCGGTATTCTTTTGTGACTGTGCCCCGGGATTATCGAACCAAACAGGATTTACGGTGTTATCAAAAACAGACATATCCAGTAATTCACCTTTATAGTTCTGGTAGGTAGAATCAGCAAAGGTTGGGTGCTGCCCTACTCCTTCACGAATCTTCAAAACATACATAGTATAATCTATGCTGTCTTTAGTTACTGTTTTTGTGCTTAATAAAGGAGAATCTGCAATAGGTGTTTTATCGGAATTAGAACCTGCAATTGTATCAAAAACCACTTTATAATCAAAGCCTTCGGGTGGATTCTGAAAATCTTCAGCATTATAAAAGTGAGTTTGAAGATAGGCGGTTAGAGCTTCTTCGTTTTCAGCTTTTACTTCATTTTTGTCACGAACAGGAATTTCTGTAACCGTGTTATTATCTTTTTTACAGGAAATTAAAAATGTGCTGGCAAGTATGGTTAAGAGAAACAATTTATTCAATCTCATCATTACGTAAATTTAGGGCCGCAAGATACAATATTCTTGTATTTTTGTTGAAGAATTCTAGAGTTTTACAAACGAAAATATGAGAGTTGATAAGTTTTTATGGTGCGTGCGTTATTTTAAAACACGAAGTCTCGCCACGCAGGCATGCAAAAGCGGAAAAGTAAAAATTGGCGGCGATAATGTAAAACCTTCCAGAGAGGTTTATGCTACGGATAAAATTCTGGTCCGTAAAAATCAGGTAAATTACCAAATTGAAGTTCTTGACATTCCGCCCAGCCGCGTAGGCGCCAAATTAATAAACCTTTATATCAACGATATAACTCCTAAAGAAGCGTTCGAAAAACTGGAGCTTCTAAAATATTCCAAAGATTATTACCGCAAAAAAGGCTCGGGCCGTCCCACGAAAAAAGATCGGCGCGATATTGATGACTGGTTTGAAGATACCGAAGAAACAAAAAATGATGAAAAACCCGAATAACTGGTCTGAGCGATATAAAAAAGGCGACACTCCCTGGAATATTGGCTATGTTTCCACGCCGATAAAGAACTACATAGACCAATTAGCAAAAAAGGATCTAAAGATTCTTATTCCGGGAGCAGGAAATTCTTATGAAGCAGAATACTTGTTCAAAAATGGCTTTTCCAGGACGTATGTTGCAGATATTGTACAAGAACCTCTTCAGAACCTGAAAAAGCGGGTTCCCGGGTTTCCTTCCGAAAATCTTTTACATGCCGATTTTTTTGAACTTAAAGGGAAATATGACCTGGTAATTGAGCAAACTTTTTTCTGCGCCTTAGCTCCGGAGGACCGCACCGCCTACGCTAAAAAAATGGCTGAGTTGTTGAAAAAGGGCGGAAAACTGGTCGGACTTCTATTCAGTTTTCCTTTAACAGTAGAAGGACCGCCTTTTGGTGGAAATGCTGAAGAATACCGATCTTATTTTAAAGAGGATTTCGAAATTGAAACCCTGGAAAAAAGCATTAATTCCATCGGTCCAAGACAGGGAAAAGAATTGTTTTTTATCTTTAAAAAAATTTAATGATATGGCTTCCAATATAATTCTGAACAACGAACAAATTCAGCACAAGATCAAACGAATAGCCTATCAGATCTACGAAAGCAATGTAGATGAGGAGCACATCATTCTTGCCGGTATTTCGAAAAACGGTTTTTTATTCGCAAAACGATTAAAAACCGAACTGGAGACAATTTCTCCGCTAGCTGTGGAATTATGTGAGGTTAAAGTAGACAAAAAAAATCCTCTTAACGCAGTAACTACCTCGTTGAATCCCGAGCGATATACAAACAAATCCATCGTCCTGGCAGACGATGTTTTAAATTCCGGTACAACATTGATTTATGGAGTAAAGCATTTTCTGGAAGTTCCTATAAAACAGTTTAAAACCGCTGTTCTTGTAGACAGAAGTCATAAAAAGTATCCCGTAAAAGCAGATTTTAAAGGAATTTCCCTCTCAACTTCGCTACAGGAAACCGTGCAGGTGCTGTTTTCCAAAGGAAAAGACAAGGTAGAACTACTTTAATTTCTGGTAAATTTCCTCGGCGATTTCCTCTTTCGTTTTATTCTCTACGTTTACTGAAAAATCGGACTGACTGTAATAGTACCCTCTTTCAAAAAGATGTTTTCTTACAAAATCCTCCAGTACCCCTTTTGTAGATAAATGGCTTATTTTAGGACGGGAATCCTTTTCCCGAAAAAGACGTTCGGTTAAAAACTTTACCGAAGCTTTTAAATACACCATTTTACTCTCCGGAAAATTTTTTATCAAGTCGAGATTAGCACCATAACAGGGAGTACCACCACCCAGGGCCACCACTAACGAATTGGGATCTTCTAACACATCTTCCAAAACCTGTGTTTCCCTTTTCCTAAAATACAACTCTCCTTTTTTATTAAAAATGTCGGCAACAGATTGCTCTTCAATAAGTGTAATCTGATTGTCCATGTCTATTAATGGAAAATCGAATTTCTTAGCAACAATTTCAGAAATGGCGGTTTTACCGGAACCCATATAGCCGGCAAGAAATATTTTCATATTGATAGAGAGGCATTTAAATTAGAAATTAAAACATTTACAAATTTATATGAAATTCCTCTTGAAAAATAAATTAATGATGGTATATTTGCACCCGCAATTGCAAAATAAATGCAGTGTCCGATCTGGTAGCTCAGTTGGTAGAGCATCTCCCTTTTAAGGAGAGGGTCCTGGGTTCGAGCCCCAGCCAGATCACCAAGATTAATTCTGATCTTTCTGGGCGAACAGCCTGTCCCGAGCGAAGTCGAGGGGAGCCCCAGCCAGATCACTATTATTAAAGTGTATTCTTGTTGGGCGAGAAGCCTGTCTCGAGTGAAGCATAGCAAAACCGAGAGAAGCCCCAGCCAGATTACTGTTATTAAAAGTGGTTTAGTGTTGGGCGAGAAGCATGTCCTGAATGAAGCGTAGCGAAATTGAAGGAAGCCCCAGCCAGATCACTATTTCATAATTTTTTAGGCCCGGGTGCTGGAATTGGTAGACAGGCATGGTTGAGGGCCATGTGTCCATTAGGGCGTGCGGGTTCAAGTCCCGCTCCGGGTACAGAATAATAAAAAATAAAAAAAAGAGGTTCTTATTTAAGAGCCTCTTTTTTTTATTGTTCATTTCCTAACGTTTATTTTTTTCTTTCCGATTTTGAATCCATAACAGGCTTGGCGGGTGTTTCTGAAACTTTCCACCCGGTAGAGTACATCCATTCTGACATTTTTGCCAGTTTATGAATATCTATTTTATCGGCTTCATCTGCGGGAGTGTGGTAATCTTTATGAAGCAGAGTGGTGAAGAAAATAGAAGGAATATCTGCCTGAGCATAAGGTAAATGATCGCTTCTGTAATACCAGAATTCAGGATGATCTTCGGCATCCCACGAAGTATCAACTTTAAACTTTGTGAGTTCGTTATTGGCATCCATCGCCATTTTTACCAATTCACTAGAATTTTTATGAGGTTCGATAGAACCAAGTAAGGCTGCAGAGTCGGGATCGTTTCTTCCAATCATATCGCCATTTAATACGGCTACAATATTTTCTTTTTTTACAGTAGGATGCTCCACGAAATACCGGGATCCCATAAGGCCGCGTTCTTCGGCGCCATGCCATACAAATAAAGCACTACGCTTGCCCGGATTTTTTACCCAAGCACGGGCAATGGCCAGCATGGCTACACTTACCGATGCATTATCATCGGCGCCATTCCAGATGGAATCGCCCTTGACCGGCTCTCCCACTCCGTCGTGATCGTGATGCCCGCTGAACAGCACAAATTGATCTTTTAACTGAGGATCGGTGCCTTCTGCCTTCGCAATAACATTCACCGATGGATATTTGAATTTGTTGACTTTAATATCCGCCTGAAAAGATACATTTCCTTCTTTTAATTCTTCTTCATAGGAAGGAGTGACTAAAAAAACAGGAGTATCGTTTTCATCATTTTTCCATTCACTTCTTTCCAGTTCGTATTTTCCTTCTTTGAATCCATGCCCAAAAAAGCCGATTTTAGAGTTCGCTGTGGAATCTGCTACCAAAATAATTGCCGCGACTCCCTGACGTTTGAGAGTGCTTGTTTGTTGCCTCAAAGCGCCCAGAGCATAGCGGTACACCCATAAACTCATGCCTTCTGCAGGCAATTTATCGGGAGGCAGTAATTTCATTGCCACGACTTTATTTTTCAAATTAGAAGTGGTGTCTGCAAGAGAATTCAGCCACATCGCCTGTCCGGTTATTTGGGTTTGCACAGGGGAAACCTCAAAAACATCTTTCCACAGTGCTAAGTTTTCACCGTTTAACTTCACTTCGCTGTTGTTAGCAACTTTGGTACGAAACAAAGGGAAAAACTGAAAATAAGTACCGTTGTCCCCTGCTGGCTTTAAACCTGCATCGGCAGCTCTCTTTGCCACCCAGGCAGCCGCATTTAATTCATCTATGGTTCCGGCTCTTCTGCCACGCATTTCATCGCTGGCCAGGTAATAAATATCGCTTTTTAGATCTGCCTCTTTTATAGCCGAAAGCGCAGGTGGTTTCTGTGCATAAGAACAGGAAGTGCCAAGGGCAATAAAAAATAATAACTTTAGGTAATTTCTTTTCATCATAATCTGAAGGGTTTTAACTGCTGAATTTAAAAAATTTATGCCAATAAAACAGGTACTTCAAAATATAAAAGTGCCTTTCCCGAGGATTTATGCCCTTTTCGAGTGCAAAACCAGAATAAACATTTTTGTTTAAACTTAATAAAAAATAATTAAACAATTTAACATTAAGTAGTTTTAACAAGTGTTTTATTTATGTAGATTTGTCGAACTGTTTTACAAAATATGGAACACATTAAACAAAATTTCAGTATAAAAGACCTGGAGCACCTGAGCGGGATTAAAGCCCATACCATAAGGATCTGGGAAAAGAGATATAATATTCTCCAGCCGGATCGCACCGATACCAACATAAGAACGTACGATATCAGCAATCTTCAGAAGATATTAAATATCACTTTTTTAAATGGCCACGGGTATAAAATTTCCCGAATAGCTAAATTAAGTGACGAGGAAATAGCCATCATGGTAAAGGAAGTCGCGGCTACTGCAAGTGAAGAAAACAGAGCGATAAATTCCTTTAAAGTCGCTATGATAAATTTTGATGAAGCACTCTTTAATAAGACGTACAAATCCCTTCAAAAAAAGAAAACCTTCAGAAGCATTTTTCATGATGTTTTTCTTCCGCTACTTACCGAAATAGGTCTTTTATGGCAGACAGATACCATAAATCCCGTGCACGAGCATTTTCTGGTGGGCCTGATAAAACAGAAATTATATTGCAACATCGCCCAGTTAGAAGATGAAAACAAGCACTACAGCAAAGATTTGTATGTTTTGTTTTTACCCGAAAATGAAATTCATGATCTTGGAATTCTTTTCTTAAATTATGAATT
>JBAVQO010000453.1:0-12733 GCA_049694135.1 Gillisia sp.
CCGCAAGGTGAAAGATGCCGTTTCCTATTTACACCGGGTAAATCCGGATCTAAAAGTTGATGGGGAAGTACAGGTAGATTTTGCCTTAAACCGGGATATGATGCGCCAAAAATTCCCTTTTTCGAAGTTGGTAGACAAAAAGGTAAACACCTTGATCTTTCCCAACCTCGAATCGGCTAACGGAACGTATAAACTGATAAAAGAACTGAATAACACAGATTCCATAGGACCCATAATGATGGGAATGAAGAAACCGGTGCATATTCTTCAGCTTGGAGCAAGTGTTGAAGAAATGGTAAATATGGCAGCAGTAGCCGTAGTAGATGCACAGGAAAAAGAAAAACGTGCAAAACCCGCAAAATAAGGAATCTCACAAACTTGGGTGGCCTTGGAGCTCCGGGATATTTTAGTACATTTGAGAGCTAACACTTTATTTTCTTTATGATTCATCATTTAAAGGGGCAATTGATTGAAAAAAATCCAACCTATATTGTAATAGATTGCAACGGGGTTGGATATTTTGTAAATATAAGTCTTCATACGTTTTCTCTGCTTCCCGATTCGGAGGCGGTAAGTATTTTTACTCATTTACAGGTAAAAGAAGATTCTCACACGCTTTTTGGCTTTGTAGAAAAATCTGAGAGAGAGCTGTTTCGCCTATTAACTTCCGTGTCGGGGATTGGTGCAAGTACCGCACGAACCATGCTTTCTTCGTTAGAGCCAAAACAAATTTTTGAAGCGATTGCCTCAGGCGATGTTGCAACTATACAAAGTATAAAAGGAATTGGTGCAAAAACTGCGCAACGGGTAATTCTGGATCTTAAAGACAAGGCTTTAAAACTCTTTGGTGAAGATGAAGTTTTTGTATCTCAAAGCAATACAAACAAAGAAGAAGCGTTATCTGCATTAGAAACCTTAGGTTTTACACGTAAAGCAGCCGGAAAAGTTGTGGATAGGATCTTGAAAGAAAATCC
This sequence comes from Gillisia sp., assembly GCA_049694135.1. Classification (GTDB taxonomy): domain Bacteria; phylum Bacteroidota; class Bacteroidia; order Flavobacteriales; family Flavobacteriaceae; genus Gillisia. The sequence goes on from JBAVQO010000453.1 coordinate 975, forward strand.
AGATCTTTCTGTAGAAGCTATTATAAAACAGGCATTAAAGAATTTATAATCTTACCTTAAAGCATTGGGGAATAATTACTTGAAATTGCATCGATTTTATTTGATTGGCATCTTCTTGTTCTTTGCCTCGGGCTCGACTTTGTATGCACAGGTACCGCCTACACAGCACCAGGATTCCACTAAAACAGGATATAAAACCGGTACACTTTCTCTTCCAATTCCTTCGAGTATTGTTGCAGGATACAAGTACGATCCCGTAATTAACAGGTATATCTATACCGAAAAACTTGGAGAATATGATCTCACCACCCCTCTTATTCTAACCCCGGACGAATACCAGAAACTGGTGATAAAGGAACAAATTAACGAGTATTTCAAGCAGAAGATTAGCGCTATGAGCGCCAATAGAGAAGGAGAAAGCGGCACTCAGCAGGATGTTCTTCCTGGATATTATGTTAATTCCAATTTTTTTGAAAGTGTTTTTGGGGGCAGCGAAATTTCTGTAGTCCCACAGGGGAGCGTGGCTATGGATCTGGGACTTCTGTATACAAAACAGGATAACCCTGCGTTTTCGCCAAGAAACCGAAGTAATTTAACCTTCGATTTCGATCAGAGAATTCAATTGAGCTTATTGGGGCAGGTGGGAACCCGTTTAAAGATTCTGGCTAACTACGATACCGAATCGACCTTCGATTTTCAGAATCAGTTAAAGCTGGAATACACTCCCAATGAAGATGATATTGTTCAAAAAATAGAAGTAGGAAATGTAAATATGCCGTTGAACAGTGCCCTGATTCAGGGAGCACAAAGTTTATTTGGTTTTAAAACGGAACTGCAGTTCGGGAAAACCCGAATTACAGGTGTTTTTTCTGAACAAAAATCAGAGCGAAGAACTGTAAATGTAGAAGGCGGTGCCACCGTTCAGGAATATGAAAAATTCGCTATAGATTACGATCAGGACCGGCATTTCTTTTTAGCACAGTATTTCAGAGATCATTATAACGAAGCTCTTCAAAAATATCCTTATATCAACAGCAATGTTCAGATTCAGCGTATTCAGGTTTGGGTAACTAACCGCTCGAACAATGTACAGAATTTAAGCGACACCCGAAATATAGTGGCGGTGCAGGATTTGGGTGAAACCAATATTGCGGGCAATATCGGTTTACAGAATCCGCCTCCGGGCTTTTTTAACGATCCGCCCGGAGCATTTCCCGATAACACGAATAACGATCTGAATCCTTTTGGTTTAAGCGGGCAGGGCGAAACTGTATTAACTCCGGCTATTCGGGATATTTCTTCGGTACAGGCAGGGTTCGGGCCTTTACAGGTTTCTGAAGGCCTCGATTATGCAAAGCTCGAGAACGCACGTCAGCTTCAGCCTTCAGAATATACTCTTAATAAGCGGCTGGGATATATAAGTCTGAATCAGCGATTAAGTAACGACGAGGTACTGGCGGTAGCATTTCAGTACACGGTAAACGGACAGGTGTACCAGGTGGGAGAATTTGCCAATGACGGGGTGGATGCGAATACAGGGGGAGCCGACAATGGCGCAAGAATAAATAAGAACCTGGTGGTAAAACTGCTAAAGAGTACCATTACCAATGTAAATGAGCCTATTTGGGACTTAATGATGAAAAATATTTACAGTCTTGGAGCTTTTCAGTTAGAACCAGACGATTTTAGACTGAATATTTTATATACCGATCCGCAACCAAAAAATTATATCACCGCTGTTGAAGATGCGGGTGTGCCTTTGCCTCCAGATGTAGATCAAACCACATTGCTTAGAGTTTTTAATCTTGATAATTTAAACACCAATAACGATCCTGTTAACGGAGGAGACGGATTTTTTGATTATGTTCCGGGAATCACCATCGATCCCAAAAACGGACTTGTAATCTTCACCGAGGTAGAACCCTTCGGAAAATATCTGTTTAACAAACTAGATAATACTCCCAATGGGGGAGGCGAAGAGTACGATCTTCCGGAGACTTACAATGCCAATCAGAAGAAATACGTATTCCGCTCCTTGTACACTACTACGAAAGTTCAGGCGGAACAGGAAGGAGCCGATAAAAATAAATTTCAACTTAAAGGACGCTATAAATCGGCAAACGCCGAAGGAATTCCTATCGGTTTTAATTTGCCACAGGGTTCGGTTACAGTAACTGCCGGCGGCCGTGTGTTGCAGGAAGGGGTAGATTATGTGGTGAATTATCAGCTGGGAAGGGTGCAGATAATAGATGATGCTTTGCTGGCATCTAATATTCCTATTCAGGTTTCCACAGAAAACAATGCCCTATTCGGGCAACAAAGCAAACGCTTTACGGGAATAAATATCGAACATCAGTTTAATGATAAATTCCTGATTGGAGGTACCTTTTTAAACCTGCATGAAAGGCCTTTAACCCAAAAAGCGAACTATAGTTATGAGCCGGTTAACAATTCCATCTATGGCTTAAATGCCACCTATAGAACAGAAGTGCCTTTTCTTACCAGGCTCGCTAATAAACTTCCCAATATAGATACCGATGTAAAATCTAATATTTCGGTCCGTGGTGAATTTGCTTATTTACAACCGGGTTCTCCGAAAGTGAATAATTTCGGGCAAAAAGCTACTACTTATATCGATGATTTTGAGGCTTCACAAACTTCCATTTCCGTAAATAATCCGTTGAGCTGGGAACTCTCAAGTGTGCCTTTGGGTTTTGGAGGGGAATTAGCTAATGGCGATCTGGCATACGGCTATAAAAGGGCAAAATTATCGTGGTACACCATCGATCCTATTTTTTACAGCAGCCGGAGACCCTCCGGTATTACCGATGCCGATCTTTCGAGTTATGCGTCCCGACGCGTTTTTCTGAATGAAATATTTCCCAACACCGACGTTATTCAGGGGCAGCCTCAGGTGATTTACACTATGGACCTTACGTTTGATCCTAAACAGCGGGGACCGTACAATTATAAACCCTCTGCAGCCAGCGGAAATTTAGATAATCCGAAGCAAAATTTTGGTGGGATTTCCAGAGCGCTGAATTCAACCAATTTCGAACAATCGAATGTGGAATATATCGAATTCTGGCTGATGGATCCGTTTATTTATCCTGAAAATGCCGGAAACACAGGAGGGAAAATCACCTTTAACCTGGGGAATATTTCAGAAGATGTTTTAAAAGATGGCCGTAAGCAATATGAAAATGGCCTTCCTCCAGATGGGAGTGCCCAGAACACCATTATTACTCCTTTCGCAAAAGTGCCCACAGATCAGTCACTGATATACGCTTTCGACACTCAGGGACAGGAAAGGATTAACCAGGATGTGGGATTCGACGGGTTGAGCGACGCCGAAGAAGCAGCGAAATTTCCGGCCTTTGCAGGCGCGCAGGATCCTTCTGCAGACGATTACCAATACTTCCTGAATGCCTCGGGAAACATTGTAGACAGGTATAATAATTACAATGGAACCGATGGAAATTCTCCAACCAATGTTGGAGACACTAATCGCGGAAATACCACCCTGCCCACTACCGAAGATCTTAACCGGGATAATACCATGAATACCATCGACAGTTATTTCCAGTATGATGTTCCTATTTTTCCCGGAATGAATATAGATAATAACCAATACATAACCGATGTTCGTGAAACGACTGCTCCGCTTCCAAACGGGCAGGAAATCCCGGTACGCTGGGTACAATTTAAAGTGCCGATCTTTAAACCCACCGATGCCAAAGGGGGGATTTCAGATTTTAGATCTATCCGATTTATGAGATTATTCCTTTCAGGATTCGATCAGAAAACCATCCTGAGATTCGGAACCATGGATCTGGTGCGCGGGGATTACAGAAGATACAATCAAAGCCTAAATCCAAAAACTCCGGGTCAGCCTGAACAAAACGATGGTACTTTGTTTGAAGTTTCTGCAGTAAATATCGAAGAAAACGCCAATCGGGAACCTATTCCGTATGTGCTGCCGCCGGGAGTAGAGAGGGAGCAGCTGTATAATAACAATACCAACATACGGCAGAATGAACAATCGCTTGCTTTAAAAACCTGTGATCTGCAACCTCAGGATGCCAGGGCGGTCTATAAGAATTTTAGAGTGGATATGCGGCAGTATAAAAATCTGGAAATGTTTATTCATGCCGAATCCCTGGTAAATGAAATTGCACTCAAAGACGGACAATTAGTGGCATTTATAAGAATGGGTACAGATTTTACCGATAATTATTATCAGATAGAAATACCTTTAACAGCTACCCCATTTGGCTCTACATCTCCTTCAGATATTTGGCCGGATGTAAATAAACTAAGTGTTCCTCTGGATCTGCTTCAGAAAGTAAAAACAAAAGTGCTGGGAGATCCTGCTTTTAAATCTACGGAATTGACTTATTTTGATGAAGACCTGAATGTGAAGAATCCCGATGATCCCTACACCATCGGTAAGATACGGGTAGGCATAAAAGGAAATCCCAGTTTCGGGGATGTGCGCTTGCTAATGCTGGGAGTTAAAAATGGCAGCCCCGAAAATACTGCTACCAATATTTGTGGAGAAGTCTGGTTTAATGAACTTCGATTATCTGATCTGAAAAATGATGGTGGCTGGGCAGCGATTGTAAATATGGACGCAAATATTGCCGATTTTGCAACGGTTTCTGCTACCGGAAAACGAAGTACGGTGGGCTTTGGATCTATCGAGCAGACTCCTAACCAGAGGAGCAGAGAAGATGTGCAGCAGTATGACATGGTTACTAATGTTAATATGGGCCAATTACTGCCACAGAAGTGGGGCGTTAAAATTCCCGTTAACTACAGCAGGGGAGAAGAATTGATAACTCCTAAGTACGATCAGCAATATCTGGATTTGGAATTGGATAACCGGTTGAGTGAAATTACGGATCCTGCAGAAAGAGAAATTGTAAAAGAGCAATCTCAAAATTATACAAAACGTCAAAGCATTAATGTCATTGGATTGCGAAAAGAGCGCACCACCGAAAAAAAGCCGATGCCTTATGATATCGAAAATTTTGCATTTTCAACTTCCTATAACCAGATCGATCATCGCGATTATGAAATAGAACAATCCCTTAGCCAGAATGTGCGGGTGGGGGCTACATACGATTATACCTTTGCACCTCTTTCCTTAGAGCCTTTTAAAAATGTTAAAGCAATAGACAGCAGCGATTATTATGCGCTGATCAGGGATTTTAATGTGAATCTGTTGCCCACCAATATTTCTTTGAATTCCAATATCTTCAGGCAGTATAATGAACAAAAGTTTCGGGAGGTAAGTTTAACGCAGAACGACATCGGCATTCCTACTCTGTTCCAGCGTAATTTCCTCTTTGACTGGGAATACAAAATAAATTATAATCTTACGAAATCCTTGCAATTCAGCTTCGATGCTACCAATCATCGAATTATAAGGAATTATATAGATCAGGACAATTTTGTGGATAATACCATAGGTATCTGGGATGGATTTTTTGATGTGGGTCTTCCAAATCAGCATTTTCAGACCCTGCAGGTAAATTACGATCTGCCTTTCAGTAAGGTGCCGGTATTAAAATTTATAAAAGCCACTTATTCTTACACCGGAGATTTTCAGTGGGACAGAGGATCGCAGATATATAATACCCTGGAAGGAATTCCAGATCTGGGAAATTCTGTTCAAAATTCCAGCATCCATCAATTAAACGCGAATATGGATTTTCAGGAATTATATAAATACCTTAACCTGGTTCCCAGGAAATCGGGACTGAGTTCGGTTAAAGACCGAAGTGCTGCGGTACCAACTTTAAATAAAAAACCGAAGGACACGAAAGAACAAGCTGCAAAAGCAACTCCGCAAGACTCTTATAAAACGTACAATACTTTTATTGGCCTGGTAACATCTATAAAAAGAATCCAGGTTACCTATAAAGAAAATCAGGGTATATTTTTGCCGGGCTATCTTCCGAGTGTCGGCTTTATGGGAACCTTGCGTCCCACTCCCGGCTTTACCTTCGGAAGTCAGGATGAGGTTCGCTATCTGGCCGCGAGAAATGGCTGGTTAACCATGTATCAGGAATTCAACCAGCAATATACTTCAGTTAAAAATAAGCAGCTCGATGTGCAGGCATCATTGAGTCTTATTCCTGATTTGACTATTGATTTGAACGCGGGAAGGATTTATTCTGAATCTTTTTCTGAAAATTATCGAGTGGATCCGGGAAGTTTACAATATGAATCCCTGAACCCTTATACGTACGGGAACTTCAATATTTCTACTATTCTTATAAAAAGCGCTTTTGACAGAAATGATCAGGCATTTTCGCAGACATTTGAAAATTTCAGACAGAACCGGTTGGATATAGCACGACGTCTGGCCCAGGAGAATGGAAGAGATCCTAATCTTGTAGATGCCGATGGCTTTCCGGTTGGTTATGGTAAAACAAATCAGGCGGTGTTGATTCCCGCATTTCTTGCCGCTTACCAGGGAAAAGATCCCGGGGCAGTAAAATTGGGTGCTTTTAGAGATTTTCCTCTGCCTAATTGGGACATAAAATATACCGGCCTTATGCGGATTGGTTGGTTTAAGAAGAATTTCCGAAGATTTTCTCTCGGTCATGGGTATCGTGCAGGATACACCATCAATCAATTCCAAACCAACTTAGAGTACGATCCCGAAAATCCTTTTGATGTTAATCAGGCCAATAACTTCAAGAATCCGGTGTTGTTTTCTAATATTAATCTTACTGAAATGTTCAATCCTCTGGTAAGAATAGATATGGAAACCAATGATGCCATTCGGGTACTGGCGGAATTGAAAAAAGATCGCACCTTATCACTTAGCTTCGATAACAATTTACTAACCGAAGTAAAAGGAAATGAATATACCGTGGGTCTCGGATATAGGATCAAGGATCTTAAAATAGCTACCAAAGTCGCAGGGAAAAACAGGATTTTAAGCAGTGATCTTAATTTTAAAGCCGATATTTCTTATCGGAAAAATATAAATATTATTCGTTATCTCGATCTTGAAAACAGCCAGGTAGTAGCGGGTCAGGAACTATGGACCATTAATTTTACGGCAGATTATGCTTTGTCTAAGAATCTGACCGCCCTCTTTTATTACGATCATACTTTCTCTCAATATGCCGTATCTACTGCGTTTCCCCAAACCACCATTCGTTCCGGAATCACGTTGCGATATAATTTCGGAAATTAGTATTTAGAGGTTGGAGTAAAGACAATAAAAAATTAACTTTGCTTTCTTAAAAATTTAATTTATGAACGTTCCAAGCGAATTAAAATACACCAAGGATCACGAATGGGTGAAAATTGAAGGCGAAATCGCCACAGTAGGAATTACCGATTTTGCACAAGGTGAATTAGGCGATATTGTATATGTTGAAGTTGAAACCCTAGGGGAAACCTTAGATAAAGAAGAGGTTTTTGGTACGGTAGAAGCTGTAAAAACAGTGTCCGACCTATTTTTACCTTTAACCGGTGAGATAGTAGAATTTAATGAGAGCCTGGAAGATACTCCCGAAACCGTAAATACAGATCCTTATGGCGACGGATGGATGGTGAAAATTAAAATTTCCGATAGCAGCGAAATTGAGGGGCTTTTGAGTGCCCAGGAATATAAAGATTCTCTTGGCAGCTAGAATCTTTTCTATTATTGCCGTTGCGTATACACTGCTAGTAACAGTGCTTTCTCTTATTCATTTAGGAAAAATAAGTATCGCCGGCTTTAATCCCACAGATAAAATGATGCATTTCACGGCCTATTTTTTCTTAAATAGTGTCTGGCTTTTCTATTTTATTCTGAAAAAGGATGATAATCTTATAAAACTTTCGGGTTTCCTTAAGGTTTCGGCGCTGGTAATTCTCTTTGGTATGCTAATTGAGGTTTTACAAGGAACGCTAACCGATTACAGAACTCCCGATTGGTTTGATATTGTGGCCAATAGCATTGGAGTTTGTAGTGCCTTACTTGTTTTTATCGTTTTAAAGAATTTTTTAAAGCGGTTAAAACTTAAGATTAATTCATTTTTATGAAAAAAAATTTTACATTAGCAACCCTATTTAATCAATAACGAATTATGGAACCCAAGAAAAATCCAAAAGCCGATTTAACCAGAAGAAGTAGTCTCTTCTTCCAGTTGGGGCTGGTCCTTATCCTGTTGATCACGTATTTTGCCATTAACTGGAAATCTTACGATAAAAGCAAAATAGATACAGGTCAGGTTAACTTAAACGAATTAGATGACGAAGAAGTTCCAATTACACAGCTTCAGAATACACCACCACCTCCACCACCTCCACCACCACCAGCTCCCGAAGTTATTGAGGTTGTAGAGGATAATAAAGATGTAGAAGAAACTAAAATTCAATCTACTGAAACAAGCCAGGAAGAGATTGTTGAGGTTAAAGATGTGGTAGAAGCCGAGCCTGAAGAACAAATTGCCGATGTGCCATTTGCAGTTATTGAAGATGTGCCGATTTATCCTGGATGTGAAGGCCTAAAAGATAATAAAGCGCGTAAGGATTGTATGAGCGAAAAAGTTCAGAAGTTTGTTTCCAAAAATTTTAATACAGATCTTGGTAACCAGTTAGGACTTACCGGTGTAAACCGTGTAATTGTACAGTTTAAAATTGATAAAAACGGGAATGTTACAGATGTTAAATCCCGTGCTCCACACCCAAGGCTGGAGCAGGAAGCAGCTAGAGTGATCAATTCTTTGCCTCACATGCAACCAGGTAAGCAACGTGGTAAGCCGGTTGGGGTAATTTATTCCCTTCCTATCGTTTTCCAGATTCAGGATTAAATCTTTTTATATACAATTTGAAATTCCCAAATGGCCTATGGCGACTTGGGAATTTTTCTTTTATCACAATGGAGGTTGCAGCTTCAAAAAATTTGGTATCTTTCGTGCGTTCAACCTATAACCTGCCCGCTCTTCTATGAAATACCCCGGATTTTTGCTGATTTTCCTTTTAGCACTTCCTGTATTTTCTCAAACCGGGATTTCAGATTTTGAGACTTATCCGGTTTTTCCAAAGTGTAAAGAAACCCAGTTTTCGGAAAGGAAAGAATGTTTCCGGCAGACTTTAAAAAACTTCATTTTGCGAAATTTTAAACTCCCGCAAAAAGTTTCTGATGAAGGTTACCAGGGAGAGGTTGTTGTGCTTTTTGAAGTAACCCGGGAAGGTGAATTCAAGATTTTATATACCGAAGCGGTTTATTCCGAATTGAAAGATGAAATGCAACGTGTTTTCGATCTTTTGCCTAAGATAGAACCATCTACATACAACGGTAACCCAACTTACGCGCAGTTCAGAATGCCGATTAAAATTCCTTTGGTGGCCACATCTTCTGCTGAAGATTTTTCAAAAAAGGAAAAAATGGACAGCCTTTCTTTAGAAAACGAAGAACCTGTGCAGCAAGAGCCTTCAAATGAGCTCGAGGAATATGCATCAATAAAATCTCAGGATTTTATTGAGCGAGGAACCCACAGTAATATCCTTATTCCAATGTCTCACGAGTTGTATTCGCGGTTTGATGCCGAAATGAACAGGATAGGAACAAATGCCTTTACGGCTTCAAAGCCCTTTTTGTATAAAGACGTATCGAAATATTACAATTTCGATGAGGAACGTGCTAAAATGATGAAACCATTTACCAGCTGGGCAGCAAAAAAGCTATGGAATGAACACCTCGTTACTTTTCAGGGGAAAGATTATTGGTTCACCGGAGATGTTGTGCTGGATATGGAGCTGGGAAAAGATTTTCAGAGCGATCAGGATTTTACCTATAACAATACCCGCGGGGCGATTTTTCAAGGCGGTCTGGGCAAAAACTTCAATTTTTATACCGTTGTTTTTGAAAGTCAGGGCCGATTTGCCGATTATTTTAATAGGTATGCAGAAAGTATAAAACCTTTTGAAGATAATAACCCCGCGATAATTCCCGGACGCGGAATCGCCAAGGATTTTATGAATGAAGGCTATGATTATCCTGTGGCAGAAGGGTATATTTCTTACAGCCCTTCAAAATTTTTCGATGTACAGTTTGGTCACGGGCAGAATTTTATTGGCGACGGGTATCGTTCACTTTTAATGAGTGATATTGGAAGTCCATATCCATATTTAAAGTTAAATACGCAATTCTGGAAGTTGAAATATACCAACACTTTTATGGCATTAAAAGATGTGCGGCAGGAAGTGGCAGGAATTGGAGGTTCGTATCGTACAAAGTATGTGGCCAATCACTATTTGAGTTTAAACCTTACCAAAAGGTTCAATTTAGGTCTTTTTGAATCTGTGATCTGGCAAAACGATAGCGGCCGTGGTTTCGATGTGAATTATCTTAATCCGGTGATCTTTTATCGCTCTATTGAATTTTCTGGTGGAGAGCGCGGCGGAAACGCCATTATAGGGATGACGGGAAAATATAAATGGAATAATCAGCTGAATTTTTACGGGCAGTGGGTGATCGATGAATTTTCGACTTCTGAAGTTTTTGGAGGTAAACAAAGTTGGAAAAATAAACTGGGATATCAGCTGGGAGTAAAATATTTTGACGCCTTTAATGTGCCGAATCTTTATTTGCAGGCAGAATACAACCAGGTGCGGCCTTATACCTATTCTCATAATGATATTGTTCTAAATTATGGCCACAATAATCAATCTCTCGCCCATCCCTGGGGTGCGAATTTCCGTGAATTTGTTGCCATTGCGAGATACAGGAAGGACAGGATCTACGGAAGTGCAAAACTGGTAGTAGGGAAAAGAGGTTTCGACTTGAATACAGCCAAAGACAGTGCATATTATGGCGGTGATATCTATAGAAGTGAGTTTGACAGACCTTTTAATTCTGGTGTGAAAATAGGACAGGGAAACACTACTACTTCAGTTTTTACTGAACTGGAAGGAGGATATATCGTAAATCCTGTTACCAATTTAAAACTTTTTGCCAGTCTGATTTATAGAAACTTTAATCCGCAGTTGAATACTTCAGAAGTTTTTAAAAGCAGTACCACCTGGTTAAACGTGGGAATAAGAACCGATATATTTAACTGGTATTACGATTATTGATATTTCTTCAGAAAAACAACTTCTATTTGCAGAGTTTTTTCATAAATGCCTGTCGATATTATTGTGGGAAAAGTAAGTTGTTGAAAACCAGATTTTTTAGTTTCAGGTTACCTTCGAAATTTAACCTTTTTCACTTCTTGCTAAAACACAATTAAGGAGTATCTTTGCACGAAATATTAAATCGCTTTTTTGAGTACTACCCGTATAAATAGCCCTTCGGTTTCTATACTCCAGGATTTTAAGGAAATCACCAAAATGCGCCTCGCCGTAAGTGTGGTTTTTTCGTCTGTGGCGGGCTATTTTCTAGGTGCAGAAGTTATTGATTTCGTAACGGTGCTTTTACTTGCTATTGGCGGGTATTTTATGGTTGGAGCGTCCAATGCCTATAATCAGATTATTGAAAAAGATCTGGACGTACTGATGGACAGGACAAAAAATCGTCCTATTCCCTCCGGGAGAATGTCTGTGAATACGGCATTTATTATTGCCAGCACATTCACCATTCTGGGTTTGGTCGTGCTGTATATTATCAATCCTAAAACAGCCATGTTTGGAGCGATCAGCATTTTTTTATATGTCAGTGTTTATACGCCTTTAAAGACCAAGACACCGCTTTCGGTATTTGTAGGAGCTTTTCCCGGGGCTATTCCGTTCATGTTAGGCTGGGT
>JBAVQO010000454.1:0-4324 GCA_049694135.1 Gillisia sp.
GCCTTACTCTCATCGAGTTCAACATTAATAGTAGATTGCCCTTTATAAGGAATTTCTTTGGTGGTAAAACCTAAAAAAGAATAAAAAAGAATATCGCTTTCTTTTACATTCTGAAGGGTATAATTTCCATCAAAATCTGTAACGGCACCATTCGTGGTTCCTTTAACGATAATGTTTACTCCGGGAATAGGCAGACCCGTGGCAGATTCTTTTACATTTCCGCTCACGGTGTTTTGTGCAAAAAAGCTCATTGGCAGCATAAATAGCAGGAACAATGAACTTTTAAATAATGTTTTCATAAATTTTTCGATTAATTTGAATAAAAAATTTGAGTTATATTTTCTCTTCCGGCTGTTAAAAGTATGTAAATTAAAAGTAAACTTTTGGCTGTTTTCGGCTGTTACCCTCCCGAAAACGTTTTCGTGTTGAAAACTTTTAGAAATTAAGGCTGAAGCCGTTTTTTTATGATAATTTTACAGAAAAAGGAATCATTTCGGGTCAAACCGAAAAAAGCGTATGAAAAAGAAGTTAACGTTAAAACAAATTGCCCGGGAACTGGATGTGTCGGTTTCCACCGTGTCAAAAGCTCTGAGAGATAGTGTAGAGATCAGCGAAGAAACACGAAAAAAGATAAAAGCTTTTGCAAAACTCTATAATTACAAACCTAATAATATTGCCCTCAGCCTAAAAAATAGAAAAACAAAAACCATAGGCGTTATTATTCCCGAAATTGTGCATCATTTTTTTACCACTGTCATTCAGGGAATAGAGCAGGTGGCCAATGAAAAAGGGTACCATGTTATTATTTGTATGTCCAATAATTCTTTCGATAAGGAAGTGATAAATATGGAACTGCTGGCCAATGGGAGCACCGACGGATTTATACTATCGGTTGCCAAGGAAACCCAGCAAAAGAAAGATTACCATCACTTAACCGAAGTCATTAATCAGGGAATGCCTTTGGTGATGTTCGATCGCGTTATCGATGAAATCAACTGCGATAAAGTTATTATAGACGATACGATAGGTGCGCGAAAAGCTGTTCAACATCTGGTAAATATAGGGTGCAGGCGCATAGGCTTGATCTCTACGGTAGATTATATAAGTGTAGGAAAACTACGAACCGAAGGATACAAGCAAGTGCTGATGGAAAACAACATTCCTGTAGAAGAAGAGCTTATTTTGAAAATTGATGATTTCGACAAGAGTGAGGAGGAAATCAGGAAATTTTTAGAAAAAAAGAAAATCGACGGGGTTTTTGCTGTAAATGAACACTTTGCCATCTATGCCATCAAAGCCTTTCAGGAAAAAGGTTTAAAGGTGCCACAAGATGTTTCGGTAGTTGGCTTTACAGATGGGGAACTTTCCAAAAGATTCATTCCCAGCCTTACTACCGTTAGTCAACACGGTGCGGAGATGGGGGCACAGGCAGCGAGATTGCTTATTAAAAAATTGGAAAATAACGATCTTGAAGAAGGACCGTATGAAACTATAATTGTTGAAACAGGACTGGTGGAAAGAAATTCTACCAGCGCAAAGTAAAGTTTGCTCTTTTAAAAAATTGTATATCTTTACTTTTTTAAAATACCTGTCAAAACCTATATTTTCACTTCCGGAATAAGTTTTTGACGAGACTTTGTGCTTGTCGTAGTTATATTAAACCTCACGATATGCAAAAACGCACCCTTAGTTTTTGGGAGATCTGGAACATGAGTTTTGGTTTCCTGGGTATACAGTTTGGCTTTGCTCTGCAAAATGCCAATACCTCTAGAATTTTTCAGACCCTTGGCGCTCATGTAGATGACATTCCGATTCTCTGGATTGCTGCACCCGTCACCGGACTTATAATTCAGCCTATCATTGGATATTTTAGCGACCGTACCTGGACCCGACTTGGGCGCAGAAGACCTTACTTTTTGGCAGGTGCCATCCTTTCTTCAGTAGCACTTTTTATCATGCCTAATTCGCCTACCTTGTGGGTTGCAGCGGGAACCTTGTGGATCATGGATGCGTCCATAAACATTTCTATGGAACCGTTTCGTGCTTTCGTGGGAGATAATTTACCGGCCAGACAACGAACCCTGGGATTTTCCATGCAAAGTTTTTTTATAGGAATTGGTGCCGTGGTCGGCTCTTTATTGCCTTATGTCTTTACCAACTGGATAGGACTAAGCAATACCGCTCCGGAAGGAATTGTTCCAGACTCCGTAAAATGGTCTTTTTACGTAGGAGGAATTGTTTTTCTTTCCGCGGTTTTATGGACGGTTATAAAATCTAAAGAATATACTCCTGAAGAACTTGCAGCCTTTGAAAAGGCCGTTAAACCTACAGAAAAGGAAAGAATAGAAGTAGTAGATAAGTCTAAAAACATCAAAAAACAGTTTACCAGCGGATTACTTATGGCCCTTATAGGCGCCATTATTTCCTGGTTTATTTATTACGAAGAATATACCAAGGAATTGTATATTCTTTTTGTAGGCCTTGTGGTCGCAGGAGTGTTGTTTATGGTTGTGTCGCAGCTACGAAAAAAGGACATTCGCAATGGTTTTACCATTATTGTAACCGATATGTTGAATATGCCAAAAGCCATGAAACAATTGGCCTGGGTACAATTTTTCAGTTGGTTTGCCTTATTTTCCATGTGGATTTATACAACACAAGCAGTTACCGGCCACGTTTTCGGAACCCAGGATACCACTTCTGAGTTGTATAATGATGCTGCCGATTGGGTAACAGTGATGTTTACTGTCTATAATGGCGTTGCTGCCGCGGTAGCTTTTTTATTGCCTGTACTCGCAAAAAGAACGAGCAACAAATTTACTCATATGCTGGCGCTAACTGCCGGAGGTATCGGGCTTATTTCTATTTATTTTCTTTCAGACAAGGTCGGACTGTTATTAGCTATGGTGGGAGTGGGGATCGCGTGGGCAAGTATCCTTTCCATTCCGTATGCCATGCTTTCCGGAACTTTACCTTCTTCAAAAATGGGATATTACATGGGAGTTTTCAACTTTTTTATTGTAATTCCACAAATTGTGGCAGCCACTATCCTTGGCTTTTTGGTGAAAGAACTTTTTAATGATGAACCTATTTATGCTCTTATCGTGGGAGGTTGTTCTATGATCCTCTCGGGCTTACTCACCTTAAGAGTGCAAACTCAACGAAAAATAAACATAAGTGAACAAGAATAAAGGAATAATCTTCGATTTAGATGGCGTTATTGTAGATACGGCCAAGTTTCATTTCCTGGCCTGGCGAAAACTTGCCAATGATCTTGGATTTGATATCACCGAATCTCAAAACGAGCAGCTAAAGGGAGTGAGCAGAAAAGCTTCTTTGGAAAAAATATTAGGATGGGGAAATAAAACCCTTGAAGAAGATCAGTTTATGGAGCAGATGGCGCTTAAAAATAACAATTATCTTTCGTATATAGCCACCATGAAACCGGCCGACGTTTTGCCTGGCGTACAAAAAATCATAGATTTTTTATCTGAACAGGAAGTGCCTTTTGCCCTTGGTTCGGCTAGTAAAAACGCCCGACCCATTCTGGATAAAACGAATCTCCAGCAACGTTTTTCGGCAGTAGTAGACGGTAATGATGTTTCCAAAGCTAAACCCAACCCCGAAGTTTTTCTTATTGCCGCTCAAAAATTAGGAGTAGCACCAGAAAATTGTATTGTTTTTGAAGATTCTGTCGCCGGAATACAGGCAGCAAACAAAGCGCATATGACGAGCATAGGAATCGGTGACAAATCTGTTTTGCATGAAGCAGACTATGTTTTTAAGGACTTTACAGAAATTGATTTAGAATTTTTAAAAAAATTATTGAACAAGTAAGATGAACCAGAATTATATTCAACCAGACAAATGGTCTATTATAGAAGAAGGATATGAAGAAAACCGAGTTAAATCTTCAGAAAGCCTCTTCAGCATAGGAAATGGAGCCATGGGCCAGCGCGCCAATTTTGAAGAACAATACAGTGGGCCTTCTTTTCAGGGAAGTTATATCGCCGGCGTATATTATCCCGACAAAACCAAAGTGGGCTGGTGGAAAAACGGCTATCCAGAATATTTTGCCAAAGTTTTAAATGCGCCAAACTGGATAGGTATCAATATCTTCATAAATCAGGAACCACTGGATCTTTATACCTGCAAAAGTGTAGAGAATTTCCGCAGAGAATTAAATATGAAGGAAGGCTGGTATAAACGCAGTTTTACCGCCACTTTGCCTAATGATCTTAAGGTAAAAGTTACCGCTCTCCGGTTTCTCTCTATGAATTTAGATGAAGTAGGAGCCATAGATTATGAGATAGAAGTTTTAAAT
>JBAVQO010000455.1:0-2730 GCA_049694135.1 Gillisia sp.
CATCATGTCTGTTTTTAAATGCAAAAGTACTTCTAAATGGGAGTATTTCGAGGACTCGGAAAATTAAAGTTTTCAAAAATGATAGTACAAAAAAAGTTTTTAGATTTTCTTTTTTTTGCTTTTTTCCCTGTTTTGAACCAGATACTCCGTTCGGTTTTCTGGCTATAAGTTACGGATTATTTTGCTGAAAATAACAAAATAAAATTTTGCTGTTGTCAAAATATGCTAAAAGAAGATAAGCAAATAAGACGTGAACAAGATAATCTTAGGTTTCTTAATATTTTTCTTTGATGCAGAAGAATCTTTTTGGAAAACCCCTAAAATAAGCGGTAATTTGACTTTCAAAATATTTTTCAAGAGACTGCGAGCTTAAGATGAAGGAGGGAAAGGACATAATTCACGTTTATTTTATGCCAGGAATGGCTGCGAATCCTCTTATCTTTGAATATATAGATTTGCCCCGGGAAAAATTTGCGACCCACTGGCTGGAATGGATGTTACCAGATGGAGACGAATCTCTCCAGTCTTATGCAGGGCGACTGGCGCAAGAAGTCACCCATGAAAACAGTGTGTTAATAGGAGTGTCTTTTGGTGGGGTTATTGTTCAGGAAATGAGCAAATATCTGGAATTACGCAGGTTGATTATTATTTCCAGCGTAAAAACCCGGGATGAATTGCCCAGAAGAATGAGATATGCCGCAAAAACAGGATTATATCGCCTGCTTCCCACCCGGATTTTGGATTATATAGATCATTTCGAAAAAATTGCTGTAAACGATTTTTTAAAAAAGAGAGCAGAACTGTACCGAAAATATCTTTCGGTAAGAAGTACAGAATATCTGGATTGGGCCATAAAGCATTTGGTTTGCTGGCAACAGGAGAAACCCATTGAAAATATTATTCATATTCATGGTAATAAAGACAATGTTTTTCCGTACAAATATATAAAGGGATGTATAACGGTAGAAGGGGGAACTCACATAATGATTATCAACCGATACAGGTGGTTTAACGAATATCTTCCGGAACTTATACTCTCTGGAGAAATGAAAGAAAATAACAATTAAATTAGGGGAAAATGAAAATACTGAAGATTCTTTTGATGGTTGTAGGATTTACAACTATTGGTGCTGTTAGTATTCAGGCGGTGCAGAGCGGAAAAAAGGCGGAAAAGATATCTGCAAAGAGCGAGAGCTCCACAGAAAATAATAAAGTCACTAAAGATTATAACGTGTACGCATTACCTATGCCGGACCATCTTGATTTTGCGGGAGAACCTGTTCCTTTAAAAGAACCTGACATTTATGAACGAATGGATCGGGAACTTTTGGTCAATACCTACTGGCAATCAAATGGATTGTTGCTTATAAAAAGAGCACATAAATATTTTCCTGTTATCGAACCCATCCTGGCCGAAGAAGGTGTACCCGACGATTTTAAATATTTGGCCGTCATAGAAAGTGGGCTTACTCAGGCCGTTTCACCTGCTGGTGCTGTAGGGTTTTGGCAAATTCTTAAAAGTACGGGCCGGGAATATGATCTTGAGATAAATGATAATGTAGATGAGCGTTACAATATTGAAAAAGCCACCAGGGTGGCCTGTGAATATTTTAAAAAGTCTAAAGAACTCTTTGGAAGTTGGACAATGGCAGCTGCTGCCTACAATGCGGGTAACAATGGTATTTCTACTCAAATGGAGCGTCAGGAAGTAAAAAACTATTACGATTTATTGCTGGGTGAAGAAACAGGAAGATATGTTTTCAGAATACTCGCACTTAAAGAAATTCTTCAGGACCCCGAGAAATATGGATTTAATTTCACTGAAGATCAGCTCTACGATCCTGTACCTGTACATAAGGTTAAAGTTGATACAGCGGTAACCAATTTCGCTGCATTTGCCCGGGACTTCGGTATTAATTATAAAATTTTGAAAATCCATAATCCCTGGTTGCGGGATACTTTTTTAAACAACAGTTCACGGAAAGAATATGAAATAGAAATCCCCGAGAAAGGGTATTACAATTAATTAGAAGCAACAGGGTCCAAATTCTGTTCAAATCCTTTGGGAGCCAACAACTCATTGGCAATACTGTTGTGCATATAGTCATAATTCATATCATATGACTTGGCTTGACTTATACCATAAGGATGACTAATTTCTCTTTTAATATCAAGTATCTTTTTATTAGAATCTATTAAAAAAGTAGTTGGGAGGCCCAAAGAATGTTTTAACTGACTTATAACAAACGAATCCTGATTTTTCATTTCATTTACATAAAAAATCTGAATTTTTTTATTATATGATTTTGCTAATTCTCTAGTTGTTTTTTGATCATCCCAAAAAATTACTACAAAATCTACTTGATTAGAATATTTGTTAGCTAATTCATTGATCGCAGGTATTTCACCAGAGGTGGGAATACACCACGAAGCACACGTCATAAGATAAATTGGCTTTTCAAAACTGTAAAGTTCAATGGGTTTTCCTTTTATATTATAAAAGGTAAAATTATCCATATAGGAATTTTTAAGATGATTATTAACAAGTGATTTAAAAAGCTGTTTGGCTTTATTAAAATCACGATGATAATAAGCATCTTTGGCTTTCATGTTGTACTTGGGAAGAAACTGCGTAAGAGAATTAGAAAAAGACAACGAATCTGCAACCTGTTGTGAGAAAATAGGTTGGGAGAAAAATAGTAAAAAGAGTATGAGTAAAATTTTTTCCAT
>JBAVQO010000456.1:0-1608 GCA_049694135.1 Gillisia sp.
GCACAGCAGATCGTTTCCGGAAAAGTAATAGATACAAAAGGAGCTGCGATTGCGGGAGCAAACATTTTTATACAAGGCACTTATGATGGAGAAACTTCTGCTGAAGACGGCAGCTTTTCCTTTAAAACTTCTGCTGAAGGAGAACAGGTTCTTGTGGTTTCTTTTCTTTCCTTTCAAACACAACAAATTTCCCTGCTGGTTTCAAAAATGAAGAATCTTCAGATCGTTTTAAAAGAAGATTTGAATTCTTTAGATGCGGTAATTATCAATGCCGGCACTTTTGAAGCCGGAGATAAGTCCCGGGTTTCGGTTTTAAAACCCCTGGATATTGTTACCACGGCGGGAAGTGCGGGTAATATAATTGCTGCTTTGCAGACTTTACCGGGAACGCAGACAGTGGGAGAGAGCGGAAGGTTATTTGTACGAGGAGGAGAAGCCGGCGAGACTCAGACTTTTGTAGACGGGTTAAGAGTTTCGCAGCCTTACAATGCTTCTGTTCAAAACATCCCGAGCCGGGGCAGATTTTCACCTTTTCTATTCAGTGGTATTTCCTTCTCTACCGGGGGCTACAGCGCCGAATATGGAAATGCCCTCTCAGGTATCCTTTTGTTGAACACTGAAAATGAGGTGTCTCAGGAAAAGACTGAAATTTCGTTAATGACCGTGGGCGCTGGAATTGGAAATACCCAAAAGTGGGAGCACGAATCGCTGAATGTTAATGGCTCTTATATCAATCTGGCGCCCTATATGGCGCTTGCACCACAGAACATAAACTGGAATCACCCATACCAGTCGCTTTCCGGGGAAGCCGTGTATAGAAATAGTTTAAAGAAGGGAATCTGGAAAGTATATGCTGCTTTTGATGCTTCAACCTTCGATTTTAACAGGGAAGCATCAGATTTTACTTCAACCGAAAGAATAGAGCTGAAAAATAATAATTTTTACTTCAATACCTCCTATAATGGAAATTTTGGTGATAAATGGCAAATAATTTCCGGCCTGAGTTATGGTTATAATCTCGATAATGTTCATTTTAATGAAGATAAAATTTCTGACCAGGAGCAGGCGGTCCATTTAAAAAATAAGCTCAGCAAACGGATTTCTGAAAGCGTAAAATTATCTTTTGGAGCCGATTTTTTCAGCACAGATTTTCAGGAGAATTACGATGCTTCAGAAATGCCGGCTGTAAAAAACAATTTTCAGGAAATTCTTTTCGCTCTTTATTCTGAAGCAGATATCAGATTTTCGAAAAATTTTGCTTTAAAAGCAGGAATGCGGGGAACTTACAATGCTTTATTTAAGGAAAGCTATCTTTCTCCAAGGCTTTCCCTGGCTTATAAAACTTCAAAAAGCGCGCAGTTTTCCGTCGCCTATGGAAACTTTGTGCAGACGCCCGGACAGGAATATTTGAAATACACGCAAAATCTTACGTCAGAAAAAGCTGCCCATTATATTGTTAATTATCAGTTTCAAAAAGAGAATACACTGCTGCGACTGGAGGCATATTATAAACGATATAATAACCTGATTACATATTCCGGCACAGAAAATCAGTTTTCAAACCTTCAAAACACCGGGAAAGGATATGCCAAAGGTTTGGACCTGTTC
>JBAVQO010000457.1:0-2366 GCA_049694135.1 Gillisia sp.
TAGGCGCTTACAAAATAACTCCGCACGTAATCCAGCTCGGTTTGGGAGACATTTCCATCGGCTTTAATAACAATAGAAGCCAAAGACAGCAGATTGAGTTCGAAATCTCCGGGAGAAACCGTCTGCCGCGTCTGCCGGTAACTGCCTTGAGAAGAAGAGGAAGAGGAAGGCCTGCTATAATTATCTATTAATGTTCCTATAATAAAACCTAAAACGGCACCAGGATATCGAAAAAAAGAAAACCCTAAAATGGCTAAAATCCATTTATACATGAAAAAATTTTATTTGGCGGCAAAGATAGTATTTTGAAAAACTTTTTCGGAGACCGGAACCAACTAATTAAGCGTGGCTTTATAGATTGAAGTTATTGGTTTATAAGCATTCAAGATAAAACAGGCTAAACTTAATTATGTATCTTTGTATTTTAAAAATCTAATAAAAACACTATATATGTATCCAGCAGAATTAGTAAAACCAATGCGCGAAGACCTCACTAACGTAGGCTTCAAAGAATTACACAGTGTGGCAGATGTAGATGCCGCGATTGAAAAGGATGGAACTACGCTGGTAGTTGTAAATTCGGTGTGTGGTTGTGCTGCAGCAAATGCAAGGCCAGGCGCAAGAATGTCTTTACAGAACAGCAAAACTCCAGATCATTTAGTAACCGTTTTTGCGGGCGTAGATAAAGATGCAACCGAAAAAGCCCGTGAATACATGGTGCCTTTTCCTCCTTCTTCTCCCTGTATGGCCTTGTTTAAGGACGGAGAACTTGTACATATGCTGGAGCGGCATCATATTGAAGGCCGTCCTGCAGAAATGATCGCAGACAATCTTATAAGCGCTTACAATGAATTTTGTTAAGCACATAAAAGAATAGCAGAAAAGTCGGCTTTACCGCCGACTTTTTTTGTTTACGCATCTCTCGTTTTTTTAGTATCTTTCTGAAAACCTGTAAATTTTCTGCTTTATGAAAATGCTTATTTACTGGCTTTTTATAATTGGTTCCGCCTCCGGATGCCAGTCCGGTCAAGAGGAACAGGAAGTCACTCAACAGGATTTAGAAACTCAACTTTCCGCCATTCATTCTTTTATAGACGCCGGAAGTTGTACTGAAGATTCCCGGTGCAGTTATATTGCCTACGGAAGTAAATCCTGCGGCGAGCCTCAAGGTTATCTTGTTTTTTCTACCAATATTGAAGTAAAGACTTTGAAAGCCATGGTTCAAAAATACACCGAAGATGAAAAAGCCTATAATGAACAACATAAGATAATTAGCGATTGCAGCGTACCTGTTCCACCGAAAACAGTGGTTTGTAAGAACGGAAACTGCGTCCGTATCCGGTAAAAACTTCCTGATTTCTGTTTTATATCCTATTTTTGTAGTCATAATTAGAAAAATGAAGAAATTACTCGCCGTTCCTTTATCGGTTATTTGCTATATCTTTTTCTTTTCCTGTTTGCTTCTATTTCATGGGATACAATGGCTGGCTTTTAACCTTGGCGGCTATCTTCCGCATAAAATCTCGGTAGACATTTTCAACCTGGCTTTAATGCGCTGCCTGAATATTTTAGGAACCCGCTTCAGTTTTGAAAATGATTATGACTTGCCCCTGGACAAGTCCTGCATCTTTGTTGCCAATCATCAGGGAATGTACGATATCCCGCCAATTATCTGGTTCCTGCGTAAACATCATCCAAAATTCATAAGCAAAAAGGAGTTGGGAAAAGGCATTCCCGGGGTTTCTTACAACCTGCGGCATGGAGGATCGGTTTTAATAGACCGAAAAAATCCGAAGCAGGCCATAGTGAGTATTGCTAAATTTGCCGATTATCTGAATAAAACGAAGCGTTCTGCGGTGATATTTCCGGAGGGCACCCGAAGCAGGACCGGAAAACCTAAAAAATTCGCCGTTAGCGGCCTTCAGATTTTATTTAAAAAAATGCCCGATGCCGTGGTGGTTCCTCTTACGATAAATAATTCCTGGAAACTTTTTGAATATGGAACCTTCCCCCTGGGAATCGGAGTGCATATAAAACTGAAGGCTCACAAACCTATTCCCGTAAATTCCATGGATGCGGAAAGCCTTATCGCTCTTACGGAACGCACAATAATAGCAGACATTATTTAACCTTTTAATATAAATGTATGAGTTCTCGTGAAAATGAGATTATTAAAAACACACGTAACTACGTAAAAGAAAGTCTCGCAAATGCTGAAGGAGGGCACGACTGGTTCCATATAGAAAGGGTTTTTAACAATGCTGCTTCTATTTCAGAACAGGAAATGGTAAATCCTTTTGTGGTCGCGCTGGGAGCGCTTTTGCACGACATTGCAGATTCAAAATTTCACGGGGGAGACGAAGAAA
>JBAVQO010000458.1:0-5452 GCA_049694135.1 Gillisia sp.
AGAATATTCCTACAAAAATCCTACAAATATTAAAGGATTTCCTTCTTTTCATTTTGCATCTTTTCAATAACTTTAGGCCCAAGATTAGATATTACAGGTTGAAGAATAAAGATGCAGATTTGATCGCCCGGCTTTTGAATCCTGAAACCAAACAGGAAGCCTATCGCTACCTCGTTTCCGAATATAGCCAACGTCTGTACTGGCAAATACGGAATCTGGTAAAAGATCACGAAGATACCGATGATATTTTACAGAATACCTTTATTAAGATTTATCGAAATATTGCTAACTTTAAAGGAGAAAGTCAATTATTTTCGTGGATGTACCGAATTGCTACCAATGAAGCCCTCACCTTTCTGAGTCAGAAATCGAAGCGACTTCAAATAAATTCTCAAGAACTTCAGAAAAGCCTTGTAGAAAATCTGGAGAGTGATATTTATTTTGAAGGCAATGAAATTCAACTTACTCTTCAAAAGGCAATAGCCCGCCTTCCAGCAAAACAGCAACAGGTTTTTAATATGAAATACTTTCAGGAACTAAAGTATCGGGAAATCGCCGAAATTTTGGAAACCAGTGAAGGTGCATTAAAGGCCTCTTATCATCACGCGGTAAAAAAAATTGAAGAATATTTAAAGAACAATTAAACCTTTTACTTTAAAACCAGTCAAATAACTAAATGAAAAGTAAAAAATCCATATCTCATCAAAAATCTGGTTTTCAGGTATCCGAAAATTATTTTTTGGAACTTGAAGATCGGCTGTTGGAAGCTATATCTGCAGAAAAAGCAGCTTCGCTTCCAAAGATGTCTTCTGGATTTGAGGTTCCCGAAGGATATTTTGAAAGGTTAGAAGTACGCATTTTAAATAAACTGGATACCACTTCGAAAGTGATTCCTTTTTACAGCAATCCAAAATGGTATTACGCAGCTGCCGTTGCCGCTGTTTTTATTGCAGTTGCTTCTTCGCTTTTACTGAAACCTGCAGCACAACAATCTATAGATTCTGTAGAAGTTGCGGCTATTGAACAATACCTGGAGGGCGAAAATACAGATGTGAACAGCGATGATATCACCTCTTTTATTTACGACGAAGGCTACGTGATAGATAATATATCCAACATTGGGATAAACGATGAGGCAGTGGTAGATTATTTAAATGAAAATGTTGAAGACCCATCCTTAATTTTTGAATAATCTCTTATGAAAAAAACAATACTTATAGTAATACTCGCCTTGTTCTCAGGAACCATGTTTTCTCAGGACAAACGAAGCAAGCAGGAATATTGGGATCATATAAAAGCTTTAAAAGTAGCGTATATAACTCAAGAAATGAATATGAACACTGAGCTGGCGCAGAAGTTCTGGCCCATTTATAACAATTATGAATGCCAGAAATTGGACCTGCATAAAAAAGAGCATGTAGATCTTGATAATTTGAACACCCTTTCTGAACAAGAAGCTAATAAATTGTTAACCCAGTTTGTTGATGTGGAAAAACAGGAATATGTAATCAAAAAACAACTTTTTAACGATTTATTGCAGATCATGCCTGCGAGTGAAATAATCAAACTTCATAAGGTAGAAACCGATTTTAATAAAAAACTGTTGAAGGAATTTAGAGAACGCAGAGCTTCCGAAGAAAAAAGAAAATAAACCTCATAATTGGTTTTTTTGGTTGGTTAGTTAGTGAACAGGCCGGATATTCTTATATCCGGTTTGTTTTTTTACCTTAGTTTCGTAAAAAATGGAGAAGAGCGATCCGGTTTTTACCCGCTGCGTAAGCAGTAGAATCGTTCAGAAATCTTAAAGTATAGAATCCATCGGCAGCAAGTTGTTTCCAACTTTTTCCTGCATCTTTAGAATAATGAATACCGGTAAATCCTACGGCCATGATTTCTTTGGCATTTCCATGGGGAACATATCGCACACAACTCTGATAACCCGGCTCCTGCCCTTCTGCAACCAACTTCCATGTTTTTCCACCATCTCCAGTAATAGCTTTATTGGCCTGATTATCTTCAGGATTGGTATAATCGCCACCGATAATTATTCCGTTATTTTTATCATAAAAATCTACGCTGTAACCTCCAGTAGTTTCTTTACCATCTACCAAAGGAGTGTCATATTTCTTCCAGGTCTTCCCTTTGTCGGGGGAAAAAAGCACATGGGTTTTTGTTCCCCCGGTAATAATCCAGGTTTTTTCTCCAACAACAGCAATATTGGTATTGCTGGCCGCGAAAGCACCTTCTCCTCCTGTCTCGGGAAGTTGGCTGCAGGCAAGCTTCTTCCAGCTATTCCCTCCATCGCGGGTAATAATCACCGAAATACATTTATCAATGGGATCTCCCATGGCAATTCCTTCTTTATCGTTCCAAAAAGCCATAGCATCATAAAAAACTTTTTCTCCTTCTTCCTTATAGACCAATTGCATTTTACCTTTGTCCCCTGTTTTATAGAGCAGGGCCGGATTTCCCACGGAAAGCATAAAAAAATCGTTTGCCGTGCTGGCGACGGCTCGAAATTCGGGAAAAAGAGAGTCGTACTTCTGGGTATTTATTTTGAAGTTTTTAGCAGCTCGATTGTACAAGCCATATTTGCCATTATTGCCAGCAAAAGCAAGGTTTTGTCCCATAACTTCAATTGCTCTTATACTCAGAGAATCCTTTAAGAGGGTCTCTACCCGTACACCCCGAATAAAATCAGGAGATTTTTCTTCCTTTTTAGAATTGCATCCCAAAAGGGTAAAGATCAAAATTCCCAGTAGTGCTCTCATATATTGATTTTAATTCAAATATAATATATTGCGCAACTTTAAAGCTTTTTAACCGGCGGGAAATAGGAAATTGTTGAAATTGCAAAAGACCAATTAACTTGAAGTGGTAATTGAATTCTCCTTGAGGGTTCATCCCTAAAATTACCTACCTTTGCTGACTTAAAATTATTTTATGCGGTTACACCGAAATCTTGTATTTGCTACCATCGATGCACTTTCTGAAATCTTTAATGAAGGAAAATATGCCGATAAGGTTATAGAAAAAACATTGAAACGCGATAAACGCTGGGGCGCGCGTGACCGAAGTTTCATCGCGGAAACCACGTATGATATCGTGCGATGGAAAAGACTTTACAGCGAAATTGCCGAAGTAAAGCAACCCTATTCCCGCGAAAACCTCTTCCGCCTATTTGCTGTCTGGGCAACTTTAAAGGGAATTCAACTACCCGATTGGAAACAAATAGAACCTACACCTAGTCGGCGAATTAAAGGAAAGTTCGACGAACTGAGCAAAATAAGAAAGTACCGGGAATCCATTCCGGACTGGCTGGATGAAATGGGGGTAAAAGAATTAGGCGAAAAAGTATGGGAAAAAGAAATTCACGCATTGAACATTCAGGCTCCTGTGGTATTAAGAACAAACACCTTAAAGATTTCACGAGATAATTTACGCAGTGCTCTTAAAGAAGAAGGTATTGCATCTCAGCCTATAAAAGATTTTCCTGATGCTCTGGAACTGGAAGAAAGAGCAAATGTTTTTAGAACGGAAGCCTTTAAAAAAGGTTTTTTTGAAGTTCAGGATGCTTCTTCTCAACAAGTCGCCAGGTTTCTGAACGTAGAGCCAGGAATGAGAGTCGTTGACACCTGTGCCGGTGCCGGAGGAAAAACGTTACACCTAGCAGCTTTAATGGAGAATAAAGGGCAAATTATTGCCACCGATATCTACGCCAATAAGCTGAAGGAATTAAAACGCCGGGCAAAACGTGCCGGAGCCCACAATATCGATCCGCGGGCTATTGATTCTACCAAGGTAATAAAGAAATTATATAATTCTGCAGATCGGGTTTTAATAGATGCACCATGTAGCGGCCTGGGTGTATTAAGCCGAAATCCTGATGCCAAGTGGAAATTACAGCCGGAATTTATTGAAACCATTAAGCAAACTCAGAAGGAAATTCTGGACACTTATTCCAGAATTCTTAAACCCGGAGGAAAAATGGTCTATGCGACTTGTTCGGTACTTCCATCTGAAAACCAGGAGCAGGTTGAGAAATTCTTACATCGCGAAGCAGGTAAAACTTTTAAACTTCTTAAAGATCAGAAAATCCTTTCTTCAGAAACAGGTTTTGATGGTTTTTATATGGCGCTTCTGGAAAAATCTGAATAGAATTCTTTGTGGAATTCACTTCTTTTTTCTGAAATGTGAGTGTGGAATTCGTTCAAAAAAAGTAAATTTACCACTTATAATTTATCTAAAATCCTCGTAGAATGATCCTTTTCTTCGGAACCTCATCTGCCAAGGTTTATGCGGTACAAACCCATAGCAATCTTCCGGCACAAGACATTTCAAAACTAGACTGGTTGTTCGGCGACGCCCAATACCTCAACAAATCTGCTCTGGCAGATTTTTTTATTGGTCCCCGTGCCGCCATGGTTTCTCCCTGGAGTACCAATGCGGTGGAGATTACACAAACAATGGGTATAAAAGGCATTATTCGAATCGAAGAATTTTTGCAGGTGGACAGGCATTTTAAAGATTTCGATCCCATGCTCACTCAAAAATATAATGGATTAGACCAGGAAATCTTCACTGTAAATATTGAACCGCAGCCTATTCTTGAAGTTAAAGATATTTCTGCCTACAACAAGACGGAAGGATTATCGCTGAATGAAGAAGAAGTGGAATATCTAAAGAATCTTTCAAAAAAACTGGAAAGACCTTTAACAGATTCTGAAGTCTTCGGATTTTCACAGGTGAATTCAGAACACTGCCGGCATAAAATCTTCAACGGAACTTTTATAATAGACGGAAAAGAGCAACCCGCAAGTTTGTTTAAACTGATCAAAAAAACTTCAGAAGTAAATCCCAATGGTATCGTTTCGGCTTATAAAGATAATGTCGCTTTTTTGAAAGGACCGGTAGTAGAACAATTTGCCCCTGCCAAAGCAGATGTTCCGGATTGGTATAAAAATTCAGATTTCGAATCTGTAATTTCCTTGAAAGCCGAAACTCATAATTTTCCAACCACGGTAGAACCTTTTAACGGTGCAGCCACAGGAAGTGGAGGAGAAATTCGCGATCGTCTTGCCGGCGGAAAAGGATCTTTGCCTCTTGCCGGAACAGCGGTTTATATGACCTCCTATTCGCGACTGGAAAAAGGTAAAACCTGGGAAAAAGCGATCCCGGAGAGAAAATGGTTATACCAAACCCCGCTGGACATACTAATAAAAGCCTCTAATGGAGCTTCCGATTTTGGTAATAAATTTGGTCAGCCTTTAATTTCGGGATCTGTCCTCACTTTTGAACACAATGAAAACAATCGTTTGCTGGCATACGATAAGGTGATCATGCTGGCCGGCGGAGTTGGATACGGAAAAGCTTCGCAAGCCATAAAAGGAGTACCCGAAAAAGGAGATCAGATCGTGGTTTTAGGTGGCGAAAATTATCGAATTGGAATGGG
>JBAVQO010000459.1:0-2424 GCA_049694135.1 Gillisia sp.
GGTCTAACGTGGTCTGTAGTAGAAAGTATTCCTGTACATGAGGATATAAAAAAAAGAACAGGAGAATATCAGAAATATATTCAGAACTATAGGAAAAGTATAAAAAACTTAGGGGAATGCGGCGTTGATATAGTGTGCTACAATTTCATGCCGGTACTAGATTGGACAAGAACCGATCTTTCTTTTGAAATGCCGGATGGCAGTAAAGCTTTACGTTTTGATGCAAAGCAATTTCGGGCTTTTGATTTGTTTATTTTAGAAAGAGAGAACGCTGAAAATGATTACAATAACGAACAAATTTATCAGGCTCAACAGGAATTGAACAGAATGTCGAAAATTGAAATCGATACTTTGACTAAAAACATTATTGCTGGCTTACCTGGAGCGGAAGAAGGCTATTCTTTAAATCAATTTCGTAAAGTTCTAGGTACCTATAAGAACGTAAGTGATCAAGTTCTTCGTAATAACCTTTATACTTTTTTAAAGGAAATTATTCCCGAGGCAGAAGCTGCGGGTGTATTTATGGCTATTCATCCAGATGATCCACCTTTTTCAATTCTCGGCTTACCCAGGGTCGTGAGTACGGAGGAGGATGCTAAACAGTTGTTGAATGCGGTAGACAGTCCTCACAATGGATTATGCTTTTGTACAGGTTCCTATGGGGTAAGAAAGGACAACGATCTAGAAGGAATGGTAAAAAGATTAGGTGACAGGATCAATTTTATTCACCTAAGAGCCACTTCCAGAGATAGTGAGGGAAACTTCCATGAAGCTAATCATTTGGAGGGTGATGTGGATATGTTCAAAGTAATGAAGGCTTTAGTCACAGAACAGGAAAGGAGAGCAAATTCAGGAGCCAAAAATTTAAGAATGCCCATGAGGCCAGATCACGGACATCAGATGTTAGATGATCTAAAGAAAAAAACGAATCCGGGCTACTCTGCGATAGGAAGATTAAGAGGCCTCGCCGAACTCCGAGGTCTTGAATACGGAATAAAAAGAATGAAAGCTTATGAATAATTTTTTGAATGACAATTTTCTACTGGACACCAAATACGCGAGATTTTTCTATGAAACTTATGCACAAAAGTTACCTATTATAGACTATCATAATCATTTGCCACCTCAGGAAATTGCTGAAGATCGCCAGTACGAAAATATAACTCAGTTATGGTTAAATGGGGATCATTATAAATGGCGGGCGATGCGTACATTAGGGATAGATGAAAAGTATATTACCGGCGATGCCAGTGATAAAGAAAAATTCCTGGCCTGGGCTAAAACAGTGCCTTATACGCTCCGCAATCCTCTTTACCATTGGACTCATCTAGAGCTTAGACGATATTTCGGTATAGAAGAACTTTTAAATGAAGAATCTGCAGAACGCATTTATAAGGAAGTAAATAAGAAGTTGCAACAACCCGAATTCTCATGCCGCGGACTTTTAAGTAAAATGAAAGTCGATACCCTTTGCACAACCGAAGATCCCACAGATATGCTGGAATCTCACAAAAAGTTAAAGCAAAGCTCTTTTGAAATACAGGTCAGCACAGCCTTTCGTCCTGATAAAGCCATTCTTATTGAAAAGGATTCTTACAATAGCTATTTGGAACAATTGGAAAAAACAGTCAATGTCTCGATAGATTCCTATGATAGCCTCAAATCAGCTTTAAAAAGTAGAATTGAATATTTTCATCAGAACGGATGCCGACTTTCCGATCACGGGATGGCCTTTTTAAGTTATTCTATCGCACCAGAGGAAGAAATCAACACTATTTTCAATAAAAGAAGGAAAGGAGAGAAAATCACAAGCCTAGAAGCTGAAAAATACAAAACTTCTATAATGTTATATCTCTGTGAACTTTATTCAGAAAAAGAGTGGGTACAGCAGTTTCATTTAGGAGCTTTGCGGAATAATAACCACCGAAAATTGAACGAATTGGGACCCGATACCGGTTGGGATTCTATTGGTGATTACCCACAAGCAGAAAATTTGTCAAACTTTTTGGACGCATTAGATCAGGAGGGGAAACTTACAAAAACGATTTTGTATAACCTCAATCCCTCTGATAATGAAGTTTTTGCCAGTATGATAGGCAATTTTAACGATGGAAGCGTAAAAGGAAAGATGCAATATGGTTCCGGGTGGTGGTATATGGATCAATTGGATGGTATGAAAAGACAGATGAATGCTTTATCCAATATTGGACTATTGAGCTGCTTCGTAGGAATGCTTACAGATTCCCGAAGTTTCCTTTCTTTTCCACGTCACGAATATTTCAGGCGCCTTTTATGTCAGATGATTGGAAGAGATATTGAGAACGGACATCTTCCTGATGATAAAGATCTAATAGGTAAGATGATAGAAGATATATGTTATTTCAATGCTAAAAATTATTTCGGGTTTTAAGACAACATTGCAGG
>JBAVQO010000460.1:0-2195 GCA_049694135.1 Gillisia sp.
ATGATCGGGCAAAGCCTTATTAATATTTCCTCGGGAGCCAGAGCACGACTTTCCGGCATTGTTGCTGCCATCATGTTACTGGTTTTTATAATGTTTGGTGCAGATCTTATCGAAAAACTTCCTATTGCAGCATT
Source organism: Gillisia sp. (assembly GCA_049694135.1). Lineage (GTDB taxonomy): Bacteria > Bacteroidota > Bacteroidia > Flavobacteriales > Flavobacteriaceae > Gillisia. The sequence goes on from JBAVQO010000460.1 coordinate 135, forward strand.
AACAGGCGTAATGATCATGGTGGCCATTGGAACTTTTGAATGGGCGAGTTTAAAAACCTTTAATAAAATGCCCAAATCTGATGTTTTGGTGATGGTATTGGTAACGCTGGTAACCGTCTTTTTACACAATCTGGCTTTAGCTGTTTTAATTGGCGTAATTATTTCGGCATTGGTGTTTGCCTGGGACAATGCCAAGAGGATTCGTGCGAGAAAAAGCATTGATGAAAAAGGAGTTAAACATTACGAAATTTACGGGCCGCTTTTCTTTGGGTCGGTAACCGCTTTTCATGAAAAATTCGATGTTTTAAATGATCCCGAGGAGGTGATCATCGATTTTTCTGAAAGCAGAATTGTGGATATGTCCGGGATTGAAGCCGTTAATAAACTTACCGAACGCTACCTAAAACAAGGGAAAAAGCTCCATCTGCGGCATTTAAGCAGGGACTGCAGGCAACTTCTAAAGAATGCCGATGAAATTATAGAAGTAAATATTCTGGAAGATCCGACTTATAAAGTTGCCGTAGACAGAATCTAACCTATTCCGAATCTAAAACCGTAAAAGCCTTTATAGCTGCATTGGGTTCAATAATATTGTAATCTGTCCAAAAATCAGGATTGTATTTTTTAAATGTCTGGTAGTCGAAATCGGCTTCCAAATTGAGGTCTTCGAGAGAACCTGAAATCCAGTCCTTATTTTCATAAACCACAAATTGCGACTTGTTTATCTGGCTAATCTTGAAGTTCACTTCCATATCCAATTCATTTTGCTTCCTCTTACCCACAACTTTTTTGTTTTTTTCGATGATGGTAAGAGGCCTTGAAATTCCAACAGTTTCACCCTTTTCCTGTTCCAGGTATTTCGGGTTGTAATGTCCCTGGGAATCTTTACTAAAGATCATTTTACCTGAGTAAACATCACTTTTAGTGCTAATACCCAACAAACTAAAACTTTTTAAGGGCTTTACATTTTGATAGTCCAGCCGATAAACACCAAAATCTGTAGTATTCACATAAATTTTTCCCTCAAAATCGGCACCGTGTTTAGGTTTAAATTCTATAACATAAGCAACCGCACTGTCCACCAGCGTATAACCCGCAACTTCAAAATTATATTTTCGTGATTTTTCAAATACATCAAAAGGGGTATCACTTTTCCAGAACATACCGCTAAAAAGATCATTTATCTGCGACCGGACCGAATTCTGCAGATACTTTTTGCCCGAAATGAGTTCTTTTGATTTCTCCTCTTCCGTTTTCACCTTTGGAATCGTGTCTACATCTTTTTTGGTCTCTTCCTTAAATTCATCGGCATCCACTTTAAAGCCTACAATTCCGGATTTGATCTTCAGGTAAGAACTTTTTTTTACATTTTTCTTAAAAATCTCCTGAAGCTTTTCAGTTACTTCGGTGAGAGAGGCTGTACTTTGTGGATTGTAAAGATTAGCAGCTTTTATAGGTTGAACTTTGTATTGCGAATAGTTGCCATAAAAATCTCCCAAAACCTCTTTATAGCCGTCGTTATTCTTCGGAATATTTTCGGCAATGCGATCCATCAGATGTTGATTCAGCTCAGGAATACTGCTTTCATTTACATGAAGATCGAATTGTCGCACAATATTGAAGTTAGACTCCCTAAGAAAAAATCTTTTTTGAGTGTTATCGAAATTATAGTTTTTCTGTACCGAGTTTTTTACGCGTTCAATAATTTCTTTTGCTGAAAGATTTTTGTTCGTTAAATACACATCTTTTAACTGAACTTTTTCCTGTTTTAGATATATCACAGAATCTGTAAAGTCTTTCGAATCTTTTTCCAAAGTAGCATAACCTACAGAAGATATTTTGAACCTGCTGAAGTCGTTACTGCCTCTCGAAAAGCTAAAGACTCCTTCCTCATTTGTTACTACTCCGTTATGTTCCGCGTATTGCACCGTGGCAAAAGGAACCGGTTCGTGAGAATTAAAATCCAGAACCTGTGCCTTGATTTCCTGTGCCTGTATAAGGAATCCGGAAACAAAAAATGCGAAGCTAAAAAACAAATATTTCATAAAGATGGTTTTAAAA
>JBAVQO010000461.1:0-2067 GCA_049694135.1 Gillisia sp.
ATCATCTTCATTAGTTCCCACAGATCTCATCCAAAAGGTTTGTCCTTCTCCGCTAGAAATTGTTTCAGAAATAGCATTGTTAATTTTGTCGCCATCATTACAGCTAAAAATAATTTTACCGGTTGCCTTTTTTGAAAAAGAAGATTTATTCTGTGCCACCAGCATCGAGATCTTGACTCCACTTTTTTGGATTTTTCTCATCACTAATGCGCCTGTACTAAGTTCGGCCGCCATGGCCTGGACTGCAAAATACATAGAGTTGAACGGATTTTGATTAATCCACCGGTGTTTCACCCTCACCCTGCAACTATTGTCATCAATCTCCACTACTCTAACTCCGGTTAGCCAGGCACTGGGCAATTTCAGCATTAAAAATTTGTTCAGATTTTTTGGAGATATTTTCATTCGGAGACACTGAATTTGCTATAAATGTATTCTTTTTTTCGCATAGAGCGAAATGTTAAAATTTATTTTTATAAAAATTTATAGTACTTTGTTTTGCATAATACCTTCTTTTAGATATATATTTGTATTAGATATATGAGTTTCATCAATCATCAAATCAAAAAAATAATTATGAAAAGCCTTTTTAAAACTTTCTGTTTCTGCCCAAGAGGAGTTTCGATGCTGGCGTTTTTTCTCTTCTCGGTTTTCTCGATGAATGCCCAGGAAAGAACGCTTGAGAAAATAATTCTTGAAAAAGATTCTATCTTCTGGAAAGCTTATAACGAATGTGATATTGCTACAATGGAAAACTTTCTTAGTGCCGATCTGGAGTTTTATCACGATACTAACGGATTTGAACCCAGCGAAAAAAATCTCGTAGAAAGCTTAAATCGCGGTTTATGTAAAACCGGAATAAACAGCCTTCGCAGAGAAGCCGTGCCCAATACCGTGGAGGTTTTTCCTCTAAAAGATAAAGATTCAGTTTACGGCGCAATTATTACCGGAGAACATATTTTTTATAAGAGCGGTGATCCTTCTGAAAAAGCTGAAGGAACCGCACAATTTTTTCATCTCTGGCTTCTAAAGGACGGGAAATGGAAAATGCATCGGGTATTTAGTTATAATCACGAGCTTCCAGGTTATGTAAGTCAGAAAACAAAGATATCCCTGACCCCGACACAATTAAAACAATTTGAAGGCAACTATTTAATGCCATCACAAGATACCATTACAGTTAAAGCCCTAAAGGACAGGCTGGAATTAAAAGCGATGGGTAAAACCTTTGTTTTATTTCCCGAATCCCGCTATCGGTTTTTCACAGAAGAAAGAGATCTTACCTTTTCTTTTACAAAAGAAATGCCGCAGAAAGTAACCATTTTTGAAGGCGATAATAAAGTAGCAGAGGCTACAATTTCTGAAAAATAAATTCATCATCATGACTACAGAAAATACATACAAAGATAAAACGGTGGCAACATTCATACATATTTCCACTTTTTCGAAATATTTTTTTCCCTTCGGAAACTTTATACTCCCTCTAATTTTATGGACCGCAAAGAGAAATGATCCTTTTGTTGATGAAAATGGCAAACAGGCCATAAATTTCCAAATAAGCACATTTCTGTATTTTATTTTATTATGTGCGATCGCCATTTGTGGCTTTGCTTATTGGGGCTTGCAAATGCATTGGGAAGATTCCATGAAAATTACACGCAATTTCATACACTTTGGAAATGTCACCGGAACAGTATCTCTTTTCATTTTCGCCGGAATAATTGGCACTCTGGTTTTAGGCCTCTTTATTTTAGAGATAGTTTGCGTCATCACCGCAGCTATGCGGGCTAATGAAGGGCAGGTTTACAAATACCCTATCAGTATTAATTTCATCACTCCAACCCCGGTTGGAAAAAATCAATCAAAAAATGAACAGTTTAATAACACTCAAAATGAGACGCTATGAAGATTGAAAACACCAAAGCACAAATGCGCAAAGGCGTGCTGGAATACTGCATACTTTCAGTCTTGAAAGACAACGATGCGTATGTGGCAGAAATTCTGGACACTCTTAAAGATGCAAAACTGCTGGTAGTGGAAGGTACCATTTATCCTCTTCTTACCAGG
>JBAVQO010000462.1:0-4065 GCA_049694135.1 Gillisia sp.
GATATGCACCCAATGGCGTTTTTGAAAATGACTTTTCTTATGCCATAGATCCCGATACTTCCAATGGTTTTAACCGACTTGAAGTAACTGAAAATCCGGAAACCGTTTTTATTACCACTTCGAGAATAAGCTGCAGAGTTTCAAAAAAAGACCTCAGAACAGGAATGTACGATCTCGAAAATAATCCTATTCTGGAAGATGAACTGGGATTTCACTGGGAAGAAAGCTTTGAATTCGGAGGAAATTTCGTAAAAATGACGAAGACTTCGCCGGATGGTGAAAACTTTTTTGGACTGGGCGACAAACCTACCAACTTCAATTTAAAGGGAAAACGGCTGAGTTTATGGAATACCGATCAATATGCTTTTGGGAAAGATGAAGTAGAATTATACAAAGCGGTACCGTTTTACATCGGATTAAAGAAAAATAGTTCCTATGGAATCTTCTTCGATAATTCCTTTAAGACCCATTTCGACTTCTGCAATGAAAGAAGACATATTACCAGCTTTTGGGCCGATGGAGGCGAAATGAATTACTACTTCATTTATGGCCCACAAATGGCAGATGTGGTTACTTCCTATACAGATCTTACGGGCAAACCCGAACTTCCACCTATGTGGGCGCTGGGGTACCACCAGAGTAAATGGAGCTATTACCCTGAACAAAAAGTAAAAGAGATTGCAACCAAATTCCGGGAACTGCAATTTCCCTGCGATGCTCTTTACCTGGATATCGACTATATGGATGAGTTTCGTTGTTTTACCTGGAATAAAGAATACTTTCCAGATCCTAAACAAATGGTTTCAGATCTCGAAAATGAAGGTTTTAAAACCGTTGCTATTATTGACCCGGGAATAAAAATAGATCCCGAATATGAAATTTACAAAGAAGGACTGGAAAATGATTTCTTCTGTAAACGTGCCGACGGCCCTTATATGCAGGGAAAAGTCTGGCCCGGCGAATGTTACTTTCCTGATTTTACCAATCCGAAGGTTCGGGAATGGTGGTCGGGTCTATATAAAGAACTTATTGGTGAGATTGGGGTAAAAGGCATCTGGAACGATATGAATGAACCGGCTGTGATGGAAGTTCCCGGAAAGACTTTCCCGCTCGATGTACGACATGAATACGAAGGAAACAGGTGCAGCCACCGTAAAGCACATAATGTTTACGGGATGCAGATGGCCCGAGCTACTTACGAAGGTGTTAAAAAATATAATTTCCCCAAACGACCTTTTGTTATTACACGGGCCAACTATAGCGGCGGCCAGCGGTATACCTCTACCTGGACAGGAGATAATGTTGCCAGCTGGGAACATTTATGGCTGGCCAATGTGCAGATACAACGCCTTTGTTTGAGCGGAATGAGCTTTGCCGGAACCGATATCGGGGGATTTGCAGAACAGCCTTCTGGAGAACTCTATACCCGCTGGATACAATTAGGAGTGTTTCATCCGTTTTGCAGAACCCATTCTTCGGGTGATCATGGCGAACAGGAGCCATGGTTCTTTGGAGATGAGGTGTTGGAGATCACCAGAAAATTTGTGGAATTACGCTATCAGTTGCTTCCTTATTTGTACACCGCTTTTCATCAATACATTGAAGAAGGGATTCCCATACTAAAACCCCTGGTTTATATAGATCAGGAAGATGTGCAGACGCATTACCGGGCCGATGAATTTGTGTACGGAAATCAAATCCTGGTGTGCCCAATACAGGAACCCAATGTTCAGGGTAGAAGAATGTACATCCCCCGCGGCAGATGGTACAACTATTGGAATGATGCCCCCGTAACTGGTGGAAAGGAGATGTGGGTAGATGCGCCACTCGATACAGTACCGCTTTTTATAAAAGAAGGCGCTATTATTCCAAAATATCCGGTGCAACAGTTTGTAGACGAAAAACCTATTGAAGAAATAAAACTGGAAGTCTATTTTAAAGAAGGAAAAGAAAATTCTCTTTTTTATGAAGATTCCCACGACGGATACGACTATAAAAAAGGGCGCTACAGTCTTAGAACCTTCAAATTTAACGGAAAGTCTAATGAGCTTGTTATCCAGCAGCACAAAGACGGAAAATACGAATCGCCGCATAAACAGTTTTTCATAGAATTTCACGGTTTACCTTTTGATGTAAAAAATGCCCTTTTAGATAATGAAGAAATTTCTTTGGAAGAGCTTCAGTTTAATCCCGAAGAAAATACGCTTATGGTAAACAAAGACTTTACGGTATTACAATTAACTGAATAATTAATGAAGACATTCACCAATAAAAAGAAGCGGCTTACCAGAAGTATGTTTATGCTTAACGCCCTTCTTTTTATTGTGAGTGGCCTTTCTTTGCTGGGAGAACAGAAATTTGTTTTTGGAATCATTCAGATCATTGGCGGAATAATTAATTTTGCAATGCCCTTTTTAACGGAAAAACATCAGAAGAATGGATCTTTGCTTATCCTGGTAATAAATGTAATTGTTTCCCTTCTTGTAGCCTACGACTTCGTAAAATCAGGCAAAACGTATCTTCAGTATGCCTGGATGATGGCGGCCATTTTTTACCTGACGGCCTTTATAATCAGCTATAAAAAGGCACAAATTAATCAAAAAAGATCGGAAGGATTCATTCCACGAGATTCTGAACTCTAGTTTTCTTCAGGAATTTGTTACAGTGGAAATTCCTTCAGCAAGACTTCTCCCTGGGCGTGAATTTCATTAAAAATCATTAGATATTCAGGCAAATACTCGATTTTTAAAATTCTAATATTCTCGATTCTTCCCTTTAGAAAAACCCCCTTTTGGGGTTCTATAGAGTTGCTTAACCGTGCATTGAATTTCTGTATTCTTTGCTGAATAATCTGGTGAAGATCCAGTCTCATTTTCTTCTTAATAAATTCGTGAAGTAACGAATTGAAGGTCACCTGAAGAAACTTATCGCCCAGCCAGCTATGGGTTTTTGTTTTTATTTTAAAGTGGCTGACTTCCAGTTTTTGTTCTTCGCTGTTAAAACTTGTGGAAAGATGTACCACCATTGACATTATTTTGTTTTTAAAGATGCTGGTTAACATTTTTACACCTACGTACATATCCAAATCGTAAGGATGTTCTGTGGAATGCACTATTTCTGCATCTATAATCTGAGCATATCGGGTAGCTTCCCCGGCTTCATTCTCTTTTTCGACATATTGGCCTACCAGCTTTTTATTGATCATTTGCTGCAGAGCTTCATATTTTATTTTAACGGGAAGTTTTATTGCTATTTCTGAAGAAGTATCCATCATTTTTTTTAATTTTTGGTCTTTCCAAGTTAAGAACTGCAAAGAAAAATTGCTCCCAAAAGGAACATAATTCATTTTTAAACATTTCTTAATTTTTTTAGAAGGTGCATTCTATTTTGGTTAAATTATTCTAAAACCTGCTACATAAGAGGCATTTAAGACAATATCATATTGTAAATTTCCTAAAAACTTATTATTTTTTGGAGAATTTTAAACAGATAGAGAAACCATTGTTACCGACCAATGAAAAAAGCCGCTAAAGCTATTCAGCTTCATAAAGAAAAAATAATGTCTTTATGGGAAGAGAAAGTAAAAAAAGAAATTCTTGCTTCTGGTGAAACCAGTAATTTAGCTTTAAGAAATCAGTTACCTCATGTGCTGGATGATGTCGTGAAAATCATGAATCGCTACAACGATTTTGAGCAGCTTAAGCATGACGAAAATTATGAGGAGATAATCTCCAACAGTCTTGACCACGGGAGACACAGAGCCACCAGCCCTCTTTATACCATAAAACAGATTCTGGGTGAGTATCTTATTTTTCATAAGATTCTTACTGAAACTCTTCAAAAGGAGAATGCCTATACGGCAGAGGTGGGTATTATTCTTAAATACTCTATTGAAACCGCAATGATGAATTCTGCGACTTCCTTTAGCGATTCTCTCCAGGAAATGCGAGAAAAATTAGTAGGTACTTTAGCGCATGATATGAGAAATCCATTATCTGCGGCCTATTTAGCCATAGATAATTTAGAATACAGTTATGGGGAAAAACGCTTCGAAAAAATAAAGAC
>JBAVQO010000463.1:0-3341 GCA_049694135.1 Gillisia sp.
CCAAACACTGAAGGAACTTAAGAACCTAAGCTTGCCGCGGTCGCAAAAGCTCCCTCGCAAGGACAGTAAACAATTCTCCACTCTCCACTCTCCACTTTCCACTTTCCACCTTTACGCCTTTACACCAAACCCCAAACCCCAAACACCGAACACCAAACACTGAACAAACAAATCAGCGAAGAATTCATTTTTTTAGCACTTTCTTAACTCGCTTTTCTTGCCTGACGGTTTTGTTGTAACTGATTCTTATCTTTTTGAATTACAGCATATTATCATTTTAATTCTTTCTTTCGTTTTTCTTTTTTTCCTTTTATTTCCTCACTTTTCGAAAGATTTTCTTCTTATGATTCCTCGTTATTTTAAGAAAGGTTTAGCCTCTTTTTAATACAATTTTTCATCTTCCTCAATTAAATTCGTATTAGAAGAAGCGGAAGTCACTATAGAAGCAGCTATAGATGCTTAGAGTTTCGGTTCTTTTAAGAGAACTCTTACCCCATTTCCTGCTGCTGCAGGAGTAAAAAATTTTCATGGACCTGGCGTAAAATACCCATTTTGCGTAGGGACACCTTTGGCTATAAGTGAAAATTGAAATTTTTAAACCATAAAAAAATAACAGCTAACCAGATAAAAAAATATTGATGAATAAAAAGATTTTGATCACAGGCGGAGCGGGTTTTATAGGATCTCATCTTGCAGACGAACTTATAAATAAAGGATATAGTGTACGGGTTCTCGACAATCTTAGCGAACAGGTACACGGGGCAAATCCTTCGCGTCCTTCCTATTTGAATCCAAAAGCAGAACTTCAGGTCGGCGATGTTAGAGACAAAAAAGCGGTGAGCAAAGCTCTCGAAGGTATTCATGCCGTCTTTCATTTAGCTGCCATGGTAGGAGTGGGGCAGAGTATGTATGAAATTAGAGATTATACAGAGGTCAACAATGTGGGCACAGCAACCTTACTCGAAGCGCTTATAAAAAATCCTGTAGAAAAGCTGGTCACCGCTTCCAGTATGAGTATTTATGGGGAAGGAGCCTACCAAACTCCTTCGGGAGATTTGGTTATGAATGCCCAGCGAAAGCGTAAGGATTTAAAAAATGATCGTTGGGAATTGTACAAAAATGGTGAAACCCTGCAACCTGTTGCAACTACCGAAGATAAAACTCCAAACCTGGCTTCGGTGTATGCGCTTTCAAAATACGACCAGGAACGCCTGTCGTTGATCACAGGGGAAGCCTATAAAATACCGGCTACAGCTTTACGGTTTTTCAATGTTTATGGGACGCGCCAGGCATTATCAAATCCGTATACCGGTGTTTTGGCCATTTTTGCCTCTCGCTTGCTGAATAATAATCCTCCTTTAATTTTTGAAGATGGCGAACAAAAACGCGATTTCATTCATGTTAAAGATGTGGCAAGAGCTTGCCGGTTAGCGATGGAAAATCCCGATAGCGAAGGCGAAGTATTCAATATTGGAAGCGGAAATCAATATTCCATAACACAAATAGCCTCTAAACTGGCAAAGGTGATGAACAAAGATATTCAGCCCGAAGTAACAGGAAAGTACCGAGTGGGCGATATCAGGCACTGTTTTGCCAATATAGAAAAAGCGAAAGAAATTCTTGGTTTTGAGCCCCAAATAGATTTTGAAGCTGGTTTAAAGGAATTATCTCAGTGGTTAAGAAATCAGATAGCCGTAGATAATGTGAACCAGGCCAGCAACGAGCTTTCCGCCAGAGGATTAACTATTTAAAATCATCAATATGAAAAAAGATAAAACGCTGTCCACACCGGTTTTTGGAATTCTTGAATGGTTTCGACCAGGGGAATATGAAGAGGTGAAGACTACCCTGAGCGATTTAAAAAAAATGGGAATCAAACATTTAAGAACCGGTATTTCCTGGGCCGACTGGTATCGGGAAGGTACACAGGAATGGTACGACTGGTTATTTCCTACCCTGGCAGAAGAAGTAGAAATCCTTCCCTGTTTTCTTTATACTCCGCCTTCTATAGGCGAAGCCCCTAAAACTTCGGCACCGCCCAAATATCTGAAATCGTATGCCGATTTTATTGATTTGATGATTTGTAATTACGGCGATTATTTTGAATGGGTAGAACTCTGGAATGAGCCTAACAATAAAGTGGAATACGATTATACCATGGACTATTCCTGGAATAAATTTTCCAAAATGATAGACATGGCTTCCTACTGGGCCAAGCACAAAGGAAAGAAAACCCTGCTTGGCGGAATGAGCCCAATAGATCCTAACTGGCTTCAAATGATGGCCGAACAGGGAACTCTCGAAAATATAGATGCCATTGGAATTCATGGTTTTCCGCATGTCTTCGATCAGCAGTGGGAAGGATGGGAAACAAAAATTACCCAGGTAAAAAAGGTGCTTTCCCGGTTCGATCTTCAGAAGGAATTGTGGATTTCGGAAGTAGGCTTTTCAACCTGGCAGCATGATGAAGTAAAACAGTACGAGGAACTGAAAAAGGTGCTGAAAACTTCGGCAGATAGAATTTACTGGTACAGCCTTAACGATTTAGATCCAAAAAATGCTACCGTAGGAGGCTTTCACCTGGATGAGCGGGAATATTATTTTGGAATGAAAAAAGTAGACGGGACACCAAAACTCCTTTATAAACTCCTGGCCAAAGGGGGAGTGAACAATATTTTTGATCACGACTATATTTCCAAATCTTATATAGTTGAAAAACAGGAAAAATACACTTTAATCACCGGGGGAGCCGGTTTTATTGGCACCAACCTGGCCGATAGGTTATTGAGTGCAGGAAAAAAGGTGATGATCTACGACAGCCTTTTTAGAAAGGGAGTCGAACAAAACCTGAACTGGTTAAGAAAAAAACACGGCGACCGGGTCATTGTGCAGATTGCTGATATTAAGGAGGAACGCATCTTAAAGCAATGTGTAAACCAGGCGAATGAGATCTTTCATTTTTCTTCTCAGGTGGCTGTTACAACCTCTCTGGTAAATCCGGAATGGGATTTTCAGGTAAATCTGGAAGGCACTTTTAAATTGCTGGAAGCTATTCGAACCTCTGCTCATAAACCTCCTTTGATTTTTACTTCTACAAACAAAGTTTATGGTGATTTGCTGGATCTGGATATGCAGCCAAATTCCACCCGGTATTATCCTTCAGATAAAACCATCGAGAAATCCGGAATAAGCGAAGAAAGGCCGTTGGATTTTCACAGTCCGTACGGCTGTTCTAAAGGTGCGGCAGATCAGTACATCCTGGATTATTCCAGGTCCTACGGGTTAAAAACCGCTGTTTTTAGAATGAGTTGTATTTATGGTCCCCATCAATTCGGTACCGA
>JBAVQO010000464.1:0-6309 GCA_049694135.1 Gillisia sp.
AAAATACTTTTTTTAGTACTGTTTTGTTTCAGGGTAGCTTCATCTTCCTGATCGGCATCAATTTCCGGGAGCGATGAAAAATAAATCCACACGGCAAGCAATATCAGTACTCCCATCATGACCAGATAGGGCACAACTACCCTTTCGGAAAGCGCGTTTAGTTCTACGGCTTTATCGGCAGGATCTAAAGTCTTCAGCTTATCTACAACTGCATCTATGTTTTTAAGAACAATTGCGCCCAGGGCAATGGGGGCGAGCACTCCCGCAATTTTGTTGCAGATTCCCATCACGCTAATCCTTTTCGCGGCACTTTCAATAGGTCCAAGAATCGTGATATAAGGGTTAGCGGCGGTTTGAAGGATGGCCAGGCCGGTACCCTGTACAAAAAGTCCGAATAAAAACATGCCATAGGTGCGAGAATAGGCCGCGGGCACAAAAAGTAGTGCTCCAACTGCCATAACCACCAGGCCAAGAGACATTCCTTTTTTAAATCCGGTGAACTTTAGCACCGCGGCCGAAGGAATAGCCATCACGAAATACGAGATATAAAAGGCGAAGGCCACCAGATAGGATTCGAAATTATTGAGTTCACAGGCGATTTTCAGGTAAGAAATAAGAACAGAATTGAGCCAGGTGACAAATCCGAAGATAAAAAAGAGGGCTCCAATAATAATGATGGCGCCGCTGGTTTCCGATTTTGCAGGTTTTTCAGAAGTAACTTCTGTGGGGTTTTCCATAATTTTTCAGAATTACATCCTATTAAAAATCGCATCCAAGATATACATTTCCGGGGCAACGCTTAAACCCCGGAGCGATATTTTATAAAGGAAAATTCAAAAATGCACAGGCAAAAGGAATTTCTCCCTTCCGTTTAAGAATAATTCTGTAAGCCTTTTAAAAAAACTATATTTGTACACTTAAATACGTCGGCTTTTAGAGCAGGCCATTATATTGAAAATGACCAATGAAGAACATTCGTAACTTTTGCATTATCGCCCATATTGATCACGGAAAAAGCACTTTGGCCGACAGGTTGCTGGATTTTACCGGCTCTGTGACCGATCGTGAAAAGCAGGAGCAGTTGCTGGATAGCATGGACTTGGAGCGGGAGCGGGGCATTACCATTAAAAGTCATGCCATCCAAATGGATTATACTTACAAAGGAGAACAATATATATTGAATTTAATAGACACTCCCGGTCACGTGGATTTCTCTTATGAAGTTTCACGGTCGATCGCTGCCTGCGAAGGTGCGTTACTGGTAGTGGATGCCGCACAAAGCATACAGGCACAAACTATTTCCAACCTTTATCTTGCTTTGGAAAACGATCTGGAAATAATTCCGGTGTTGAACAAAGTAGATCTGCCCAGTGCGAATCCGGAAGTAGTGACCGACGATATTGTGGATCTTTTAGGCTGCGATCCCGGAGATGTTATTCCCGCGAGCGCCAAAACAGGATTGGGAATCGAAGAAATTCTTTCAGCAATTATCGAACGCATTCCCCCACCTACAGGAAAACCAGACGCGCCTCTGCGTGCTTTGATTTTCGATTCGGTTTATAACCCTTTTCGCGGAGTTGAAACCTATTTTAGGGTGATTAACGGAAGCATTAAAAAAGGCCAAAACATAAAGTTTGTAGCTACCGATAAAACTTATTTCGCCGATGAAGTTGGAACTTTACGACTGAAACAATTTCCCCGACAGGAAATCAAAACCGGTGATGTTGGATATCTTATTACCGGGATAAAAGAAGCTCGCGAAGTAAAAGTAGGAGACACCATTACCGATGCAAAAAACCCTACTACCGAAGCGGTTCCGGGCTTTGAAGATGTAAAACCCATGGTTTTCGCCGGAATTTACCCCGTAGATACCGAAGATTACGAAGATTTGCGCGCCTCGATGGAAAAGCTTCAGCTGAACGATGCATCGTTGGTATTTACTCCTGAAAGTTCTGCTGCACTTGGTTTTGGATTTCGATGTGGATTCCTGGGAATGCTTCATCTTGAAATCATTCAGGAACGATTGGAGCGGGAGTTCGATATGACCGTAATTACAACGGTTCCCAACGTTTCTTATTTAGCTTACACCCATAAACATAAGGATGAAGCCATCAAAGTGAACAATCCTTCCGATTTACCGGAACCTTCGAGCCTGGAAAGGGTAGAAGAGCCATTTATAAAAGCCAGTATCATTACAAAAGCCGATTTTGTAGGCCCGGTAATGTCTCTTTGTATTGAAAAACGAGGACAAATTACCAACCAGACCTATTTGACTCCGGAACGCGTAGAACTCAATTTTGATATGCCCCTGGCGGAAATAGTTTTTGACTTTTACGATAGATTAAAAACTGTCTCTAAAGGCTATGCTTCGTTCGATTATTCTCCTATCGGAATGCGGGCTTCAAAACTTGTAAAAGTAGATGTGCTGCTTAACGGAAATGTGGTAGATGCGCTGTCTGCCTTACTTCACGTAGATAATGCGTATGATATCGGGAAGAAAATGTGTGAAAAGCTGAAGGAACTTATCCCGCGGCAACAATTCGACATTCCTATTCAGGCGGCGATTGGCGCGAAGATCATTGCCCGTGAGACCGTAAAAGCCTTAAGAAAAGACGTTACCGCAAAATGTTATGGTGGTGATATTTCACGTAAAAGAAAGCTTTTGGAAAAGCAGAAAAAAGGTAAAAAACGTATGCGCCAGGTAGGAAATGTGGAAATTCCGCAGGAAGCGTTTATGGCGGTGTTGAAGTTGAATGATTAGGTAAAAAGTTCGGAGTTCGGAGTTAAGAGTTCTGAAAATTATCATCCAGGTCTCCCCGAGCGGAGTCGAAGGGTTGATAACTATCCCAACTTCGCTCGATGTGACAAATCTTTCCTGAAAAATTTTTAAAAAGCTGTTCTATTTTAATTTTGTATTTTATGGGTGGTAGAAAATCTACCGACTAAAATCTAAAGCCAATAGACTACGTATGTCAGGTCACAGCAAATGGGCAAATATTAAACATCGCAAGGGAGCGCAGGATAAAAAGCGGGCGAAGCAATTCACTCGCGCGATTAAAGAGATAAGCGTTGCCGTGAAAGAACACGGAGGGCCGGATCCCGATGCCAATCCAACGCTTCGTAACGCCATTAGCAATGCCAAAGGGGTAAACATGCCCAAAGACACCATTGAACGTGCCATAAAGAAGGCGAGTGGGGCAGAGGCCGATAATTATGAGCTGGTAACTTTTGAAGGTTATGGACCTTACGGAATCGCTTTTTTTATTGAGTGTACCACCGATAATACCAATAGAACTGTAGCTTCTGTTCGTTCGATATTTTCAAAGAATGGTGGAAGCTTGGGAACCAACGGTTCTCTTGAATTTCTTTTTGATCGCAAAGGCGTTTTTTCGCTTAAAAAAGAAGGAATTCAAATGAATCTTGAAGAGTTCGAACTAGAAGTCATTGAAGCCGGAGCTACCAAAATTGAAAAAGAAGAAAACAGCATCACCATTTTTACCGATTTTACCGATTTTGGATCCATGGCATCAAAACTTGAAGAATTGAAAGTAGAGTCACAAAATGCAGAACTGCAGAGAATTCCCGTAAATACTATTGAACTTCCGTTAGAACAGGCAAAACAAATCCTAAATCTTGCCGATAAATTCGAGGAAGACGATGATGTGCAAAATGTATATCACACCCTTGATATTACCGATGCTCTTATTGAAGAACTGGAGAAGGACAATTAATCATTATCTTTTACAAGCTCTTCATAATCTTCAGATTTTTCTTCCTTCTGAATTTTCTTTCCTAGATATACCAGTTTATAACCTTCTTCAATAAGCATTTCGGAACTGTGGGAAGGAATAATCTCCAGGTTTCCTTCATTGTTCTTTACAAAAAGAGGGATGATATCCGGATCGGTTTTAGAGATTTCAATAAGTCCCTCGTAATGTTCGGTGCTGTTAAGAAACGCTTCATTGATTTGAGGGAAATGGCGGGAAACTTCCGTCAATTTTATATAATCATCGGTAGGCGAAAACAATCCTTCTGTTGGATTGGTTTCCGGATCGTTCATTTCATCTGCCGAAATAAGGCGAAAGGAACCCTGCTCTCCAAATTGTTTTTTAAACCTCGAAATGGCGGTTCTGTTTACTTCACTGTTGGCTGTCATGGCCATTAAATAACCAATGTCATTTAATTCGATGTTATTTATAAGATCATCTTCAAAAACGCTTCCTTCTATAGCGTCCAGTCCCAAAGCGCGCGATTTTCGAATGTTTTCTGAATTCCTGTCCACCAATACCACATGACGTTCATTATCTTTTAAATATTTCGCTATTAACCGGGCAAAAGAAGAAGCTCCAATAATGAGAATTCCCTCGGAATTTTGAATAAACACCCCAACAAGCTTGGCGAAAAGACGCGCGGTAGTTGCGTTTAAAACCACGGAGCACAGTACGATCATGAATACCAGCGGAGTTATATATTCTGCACCGGGAACGCCCTCACTCGCGAGTTTTAATCCGAATAAAGAGGCGATACCCGCGGCCACAATTCCTCTTGGGCCCACCCAGCTGATAAAGGCAATTTCATTAGGTTTTAAGGTAGAACCCAGCGAACTTAAAAATACTCCGAGGGGCCGAATAACCAGCACCACGATTCCGAATAAAACAAGGGCTTTCCAGTTGTAAATAAGGCGCAGGTCTTCCATGTCCATATTGGCGGCCAGGAGAATAAAGAGAATGGAAATAAGAAGGATACTTAATGATTCCTTGAAATACAGAAGTTCTTTAATGTTAGGAAGTTTCTTGTTTCCCATAACCATACCCATCACCACCACCGCCAAAAGTCCGCTCTCCTGGGCAAACAGGTCTGAAACCACGAAAACCCCCAGAACGGTCGCAAGGGTAAAGACATTCAGCAAATAATGGGGAACAATCTGCTTTTTTATAAAAAATGCCAGCATATTGGCAAAGGTGAAGCCGAATGTGAAGCCAAAAAGCAGGATTTTTCCAAACTGAATAAGGGCGGTTCGCGTAAAATCATGGCCACCTTCCACCCGAATAAATTCATACACCAAAACAGCGATTAACGCGCCAATGGGATCTATGAGAATTCCTTCCCATTTAAGAATGGAAGAAACATGTTTCTTAAGAGGAACATTCCGCAGAATAGGCGAAATTACGGTAGGCCCTGTAACAATTATAAGCGAAGAGAAAAGGAAAGAAATCTGCCAGGAAAAATCGTAAATAAAATGTACTGCCACTCCTGCACCAAAAAAGGTAACGACTGTACCAATGCTTATCAGCTTTAAAATTACCGGCCCAATATGACCCACTTCACTCTCCTTCAGCGTTAATCCTCCTTCAAAAAGAATTATGGAAATAGCCAGGGAAACAAAATAAAAGAGGCTTTCTCCCGGAAACAGACCTTCCTGGCCGTTCCAGATGGGTTCCAGCCATTTTGTGCCGTCGTCTGTTACAAAAGTAGAAAGAGGACCTACCAATAATCCTATCAGGATTAAAGGAAGGATCGCCGGGGTTTTGGTTTTCCACGCCATCCATTGCGCTAAAATCCCAAAAATTATAAGTCCTGCCAGTTCTACCATTCCAGATGATTAAAATACATTCTTTTAAAACCTTTTTAAAAGTAATTATTATTGCAATAATAAGGCGTTTTAACCGATTTTACAGCATCCAGTATTTTTGAAAAACCCTTCTTACCTGTTTTTTATGATCCCCTTCTTGGCGGTTCTGTTAAAAAAAACTAAATATAGCCGGCGAGATTTAGGCATGTATAGCTCTTTTAGTAATTTGCAGGGAATAAATTAGCAAAAATGAAAATATATCCTATAGAAGCGGGTAATTTTAAGCTGGATGGAGGAGCCATGTTTGGCGTAGTTCCCAAAGTGCTGTGGAATAAGACAAATCCCGCCGATAATAACAATATGATAGATATGGCCGCCCGATGCCTGTTGATAGAAGATGGTGATAAACTCACTCTTATTGACACAGGAATGGGCAACAAACAGAGCGATAAGTTTTTTGGATATTACAATTTGTGGGGAGAACATTCCCTGGATAATTCCTTAAAAAAACATGGATTCACCAAAGATGATGTAACCGATGTTTTTATGACGCATCTTCATTTCGATCATTGCGGCGGCTCCATTCAATGGAATAAGGAACACACTCACTACGAACCCGCCTTTAAAAATGTCAGATTCTGGAGCAATAAAGAGCATTGGGAGTGGGCCACGAAGCCAAATGCCCGTGAAAAAGCGTCTTTTTTAAAAGAAAATATACTGCCGATGCAGGAGAGCGG
>JBAVQO010000465.1:0-3287 GCA_049694135.1 Gillisia sp.
GTCATAGACGGGACCATCGCCTATATTGATAATCATGATATTGAAGTGGAAGAACTTATGGAGCACATTAAGGCTCCCGATTTTCCAACAGGTGGAATTATTTATGGTTATGACGGTGTTAAAGAAGCGTTTAAAACAGGCCGCGGCCGTATTGTTCTTCGTGCCAAATCTTCATTAGAAGAAGTGAATGGACGCGAAGCTATCATTGTTACCGAAATACCCTATCAGGTAAACAAGGCGGAAATGATCAAAAAAACCGCCGACCTTATAAATGATAAAAAAATAGATGGAATAGCTTCTATCCGGGACGAATCGGATAGAAAGGGAATGAGGATCGTTTATATTCTTAAGAGAGATGCCATCCCTAATATTGTGCTTAATACTTTATATAAGCATACTAATTTACAAACCAGTTTCAGTGTAAATAACATCGCCCTGGTGAAAGGAAGACCCGAAATGCTCAACTTGAAAGATATGATCTTTCATTTCGTAGAACATAGGCATGACGTGGTAGTTCGCAGAACTCAGTACGAGTTAAGAAAAGCAGAGGATAGGGCTCATATCCTGGAAGGTCTTATTATTGCTTCTGATAATATTGATGAGGTAATAGCCATAATCAGAGGTTCTAATAACGCCGATGAAGCTCGAAATAAATTGATGGAGCGTTTTGAACTGTCTGAATTACAGGCCAAAGCTATTGTGGAAATGCGCCTGCGACAGTTAACCGGACTGGAACAGGATAAACTTCGTGCTGAATATGATGAACTCTTGAAGACCATTGAAGATCTTAAAGATATTCTGGCACATAAAGAGCGAAGAATGCAGGTAATAAAAGATGAACTTGCAGAAGTAAAAGAAAAATACGGCGACGAAAGACGCTCTCAAATAGAATATTCTGGAGGTGATTTGAGCATTGAAGATATGATTCCCGACGAACAGGTTATTATCACCATTTCTCACGCCGGCTATATAAAAAGAACTTCTCTCACCGAGTATAAAACCCAAAATAGGGGAGGTGTAGGCCAAAAAGGTTCTACCACCAGAAGTGAAGATTTTCTGGAACATTTGTTTTCTGGAACCAACCACCAATATATGTTGTTCTTTACCCAAAAAGGAAAATGTTTCTGGATGCGGGTGTATGAGATTCCGGAAGGAAGTAAAACCAGCAAAGGAAGAGCTATTCAGAACCTCATAAATATAGAGCCAGACGATAAAGTAAAAGCCTTTATCTGTACTCAGGATCTAAAGGATGAGGAATATATCAACAATCATTATGTAATCATGGCCACTAAAAAAGGCCAGGTTAAAAAAACTTCTTTAGAGCAATATTCCCGCCCCAGGGTAAATGGAATAAATGCCATTACCATTCGCGAAGACGATGAGTTGCTCGAAGCTAAATTAACCACCGGAAACAGCCAGGTAATGTTAGCCGTTAAAAGTGGAAAAGCCATTCGGTTTGAAGAAAGCAAGACCCGCCCGATGGGTAGAAACGCCAGTGGTGTAAGAGGTATTACTTTAGCAGATGAGAAGGATGAAGTAATTGGAATGGTTGCCGTTAACGATTTTGATACCGATATCCTGGTAGTGTCTTCAAATGGCTTCGGAAAACGTTCCAAACTAGAGGATTATCGAATAACCAATCGTGGAGGAAAAGGAGTGAAAACCATTTCTGTTACCAAAAAAACAGGTGTACTGGTAGCCATTAAGAACGTGAGCGATGATGATGATTTAATGATCATCAATAAATCTGGAATAGCTATCCGAATGAGTGTCGACAATTTAAGAGTTATGGGTAGAGCTACTCAGGGAGTAAAACTCATCAACCTTAAGAATGGAGACGAAATTGCGGCGGTCGCAAAAGTGATGCAAAATGAAGATGATATTGAAGAAATGGAAAAGGCTGAACCGACTGACAGTGACGATCAAATAACAGATGGCACAACAATTGCAGAGGATAGTGAAGAATAAATTAATCGTAAAAACAAAAATTAAATTTACAATGAAAACCAATCTTTTAACCATAGCATTATCGTTTTTGTCGGTAATTGCTGTTGCCCAGAAAAAAGAAATTCGTGATGCCGGAAAGGCAATCGATGACGGGAATTTTTCCGAAGCCAAAAATTATCTTAGCCAGGCAGAACCAAATTTGGCCGAGGTAAACGATAATTATAAATCTGATTTTTACTTATATAAAGGTCAGGCTTATTTAGGAAAAGGAGACAATGTATCTCTTGAAGACCTTCAGACTGCCGCCGATGCGTTCAAAAAAGCACAGGAAATGGGAAGCGACAAAGCTGCACAAGGTCTTTCTTCAGTAACCAATAGCCTGGTACAAGCTGCAATCAACGATCAGAATGCTCAGAAATATGCAGATGCAGCTAAAAAACTGTATGCCGGATATCAAATGAATACTAAGGATACTATTTATTTATATTATGCCGCTTCAGATGCTGTGAATGCGAAAGATTACAAGACTGCCTTGGATTATTATGAAACTTTGAGAGATCTTGGTTTTACTGGAGTAGAAACTCAGTATGTTGCTACCAACAAAGAAACCGGAAAAGAGGAAGCTATGAATAAGACCCAGCGTGATCTTATGGTTAAATCGGGCCAATACATAAATCCTCAGGATAAAAAAACAGAGCCTAAAAATGGTGAGATCGCCAAGAACATTGCTCTTATATACATTGACCAGGGAGAAAACGATAAAGCTATTAAAGCTATGGAAGCTGCAAAAGCAGCTAATCCCGGAGATATGGCTTTGTTGCAGGCAGAAGCCAATATGTATTACAAAATGGGTAAAAAAGATAAGTATCATGAATTGATGGAAAATCTCGTAGAGAAAAATCCTAATGATCCTACCGCTTTTTACAACCTGGGAGTAACTTCTTTCGAGATGGGAGATGCAGAATCAGCCATTAAATATTACAAAAAAGCTTTGGAATTGGATCCTTCTATGACCGATGCCCGTTTAAACATAGCCGCTGCTATTCTTTCTAAAGAACAGGGAATTGTAGAGCAAATGAATAAATTGGGAATGAGCAAAGAGGATACTAAAAAGTACGATGAGCTTTCTGAAAAACGTAAAGGAATTTATAAAGATGCACTTCCTTATCTTGAAAAAGTGATGGAGGCCGATCCTAACAACGTAGAAGCTATACGAACTACTATGAATATTTATTATCAGTTAGGGCAAAATGATAAAGCAGACGCTTTACAGGAAAAATTAAATGCTCAACAGAAATAAGAGGAATCTTCTCACAAAAAAAAAGGCTGTCTCGTGGGCA
>JBAVQO010000466.1:0-2033 GCA_049694135.1 Gillisia sp.
TTTACAGCATCGGAAACCTGACCTTTAAGAACTAAAGTTTTTAGGAGATTAAATCCGTATACATCATCACTGCCCATTCCACCTTCCCTGTTAGAAGAAAAATAACCGGTATTGGTATCTGGTTCTAAGAAATAGGAAAAATCATCTAAACTGCTGTTTACAGGGGCTCCTAGATTTGTTATTCCGGCGGAAGGATCTTTTAAATCTATTTTGAAAATATCGAGTAAACCCAGCCCGCCATGACCATTCGAGGAGAAGTAAAGAATACTGTCTTTCGCTATATACGGAAAACTTTCTTCCTCGCTGGTGTTGATTTTATCTCCAAGATTTTGTGGAGTTCCATAAGAATTGTCTCCCAGCACAGAAACACTATATAAATCTGTTCCTCCTTTACCTCCTGGCATATCTGAAGCGAAGAATAGGGTTTTTCCATCTGCGGTAATACTTGGGTGTCCAACAGAATAATTTAGATTGTTAAATGGTAATTCGCGGATATCGTCCCAAGTCCCGTTGGAATTGGTGGCTCTGTAGATCTTCAGGTTGTTCGTTTTGTCCTTTGTTTTTTTTCCTTCTTTATTGCCTAGGTAGTTATTCCTGGTGAAATACATATATTTCCCATCTTTAGTAATGGAAATAGGGCCGTCATGCAAAGGAGTATTTACATCTCCCGGAAGGGAGGTAAGGGTGTTTCCATTTACCCGGTATACATCTAAAAAGGGTTCTCCCGTCCACTTATAAGTTTTTTCTTTTTTTCCCTCGAACGGCCGTGCAGAAACCACATAAAGGTTGCCACCGTTAGAATAAGCCCCAAAGTCGCTATATTCCGAATTAAAACCAACATTTGTTAAGCGATACTCGTCCTTTATCTTCAGATCGGAAATATTGGTGGCTAAAATTTCGTTGGCTTCTTTTTTCTTTCTTCCCGATTGCTGATATTTTTTGAGCCATTCCCTGGATTCATCATAACGTTTTACCCCTCTAAGGGCTTGGGCATATTTGTAATAGTATTCAGGAGAGACACTGTCCTGTTTTACAACATCGGCATAATAAACCACCGCATCCTGAGGATCTCTTAGTTTCATGTAAGTATCACCAAGTTGTCTTTTATTATAATCGGTGTTATAGTCTTTTGCGATAAGATCTTTATAATAATCTACAGCTTCAGAATATGCCAGATTATTATATAGTTTATCTGCTTTTTTCTGCTTTCCGCTTTGCGCATTCAGCATAAAACTATTTCCAATAAACAGCAGAAGTATTAAATAGTTGAAATTCTTCATAATAGTTTTATTTATTGTTAGAAAAATCTAGGAGATTTATACTTTGTATTTTTTAGTCTTAATTCGTAAATAAGTATGATCTCGTGAGAGCCAGAAGTATAGGGCCTTAAGTCAGAAGTGGTATAATCGTAGGCATATCCTATTCGCAAAGGATCTATGATTTGAAACTCAGCAAAGGCACCTATGGCATCATCCAACCTGTAATTTACTCCCAGATACAGTTTTTCATTATATATAAGAGTTCCAGTGAAATCATAGGAGAGAGGAGCTCCTTTAGTTTCTTTTATTAAGAACGAAGGACGTAATTTCCATGTATCGCTTAAATCGAACACATAACCAGCGGTTAAATAATAATGAACCTGTTCCAGCGCTACATAATCTTTGAACTTATTGTTATTGTTGTTTATAAACTTTGGCGCAGAAAGTCCCACATACCAATTTTGAGAAGATAAATACAATCCGGCTCCAAAATTTGGGGTCCAACGATCAAATTTGTCGTGGAAAAAGGGATCATCTAACACCGACTGATTGGTAAAAAGTTCTTTGTCCAGGCTATAGTAGCTAAATCCGTACTTTAATCCGAAAGATAAAGTAGTATTAGCGCTTACATTTATGGTATATGAAAAATCACCATATAAGTAGGTATATTTTTCATAACCCGTCTTATCATTAATCACAGAAAGACCTAATCCTATTTTCTCGTTTCGTAGGGGTGTATTCATGCTTAGAGTTTGAGTTACAGGTGCTCCATCA
>JBAVQO010000467.1:0-10081 GCA_049694135.1 Gillisia sp.
AGGGAAATGAGCTGGATCTAATCCAATTCCTGGAAGAGCAAAGCAAGAAGTTTAAAAAGATGAAATCGAAAAGTTAATTCTTTTTTCTATTTTTAATCCTTCTGCAAAAACTCTTTATGTTAAAAAAGTTTCTTTTTACGGTGTTTTTTATTTCCGCATCCTGCGTCTTTGCGCAGGAATCCATTCAGTTAAAAGGAAAAATCGTCGCAGATTCTTTACAGGGATTTTCCATCAACATTGTAAATCTTTCCAATTTCGTTGGAACCAATAATGCTCCCGACGGGAGTTTTGAAATCAAAGCAAGCGTGAACGATACGCTGTTCTTTTCTTCTGTTCAGTTTAAGAAAAAGAAAGTAGTTGTTTCTCCGGAAATCTTCAGAAAAGGATTTTTAGAAGTACATCTGGAAGAAAATATTAATGAGCTGGCAGAAGTAAACATCAGCAATGTTGACCTTACAGGAAATCTTTCCGCTGATCTGGAGAAAATTAAAGTCTACGATTTGCCGGTGAATTTTAACGGCGCTAATGTGCGGGACCTTAAATTTGCTTCAGATTGGCATGACCCGCTCGAAAGACCTCATAATATGGCCTTATATGGAAAAAAACAACTTCCCGGAGCAAATATCCTGGGAATTCTGGGACTGATTTCCAAAATTATTCCTCATAAAGAACATTTCACGGAACCGGCCATTGTGAACATTCCAAAAGGAGAAATGACCACCGAACTCCGCAAAATGTTCGATGAGCAGTTTTTTACCAGGGACCTTCATATCAAACCTTCTTCTATAAACGACTTTATTTATTTCTGTGTAGAAAATGGAATGGACAGTAAAATGCTCGCTTTCAAAAATCGCCTGGAGCTTATTGATTTCCTGAAAAGTCACAGCAAAAGTTACCTGACTTTAATGAGCGATATTGAAGAAGATTAGTCTTTATTCTTAATTTTAAGTTTTTCTGGAATATTTTTTGGGTGTAAATGTGTACAAAAAAGTACAAATACCTTAAATTTAGGCCCTATGAAATTGAAAATTCTTCTAATCCTGCTGGTTGTAAGCTTTTCTTCCTTTACAACGAACCATAAATTTTACGTGAGCGTAACCGATATGAAATATAATGCGAAGGCAAAAGACCTGGAGGTAATTTCACGGGTTTTTATCAACGACTTCGAAGATCTTCTTCAAAAAAGGTACGATAAAAACATTCATCTCGATGATTCAAAAGAGACCGCCGAAGCCGAAAAATACATCAGGAAATATCTGGGAGAAAAGATGCAGGTATGGCTGGACGGAACTCCCGCTACAATAAATTATCTTGGAAAAGAATATGACAATGATATGGTTGTACTATATCTTGAAGTGCCCGACGTGAAGCCTTTCAATAAGATAAAAGTCAGAAATACCGTATTAACCGATATGTTTTCAGAACAGAAAAATTTGGTTCACGTAGAATATAAAGGCGACATTAAAAGCCTTATTCTAACAGGAAGCAATAAGGAAGAAACACTCGATTTTGAAGAATAACTACACCTATTATAAATTTTAATCTAAAACTCAATTACAACTACATGAAAAACATTAACCGTCTTTTAATGGCTTTTTTTCTGGTTTTTTCTGCAGGAATGTTTGCTCAAAATACCGATCAACAACAGCAGGAAGAATCTTCTCAAAAAGGGCATGTAAACCAGAACAAGTTCCGTCAGCTTTACGACGAATTTGCCACTCCCAACCAGTATCGAACAGCTTCTGGAGCGCCGGGACCGGCTTATTACCAGAATCAGGCCGATTATAAAATGGATATAAATCTGGACGATAAAAACACGAAATTAAGCGGTGAGGAAACCATCACTTATCATAACAATTCGCCAAATGATCTCGAATATTTGTGGCTGCAACTGGACCAGAATATCCGCAGCAAAAATTCGCCTGCTTTAGAAAGAAACAGCAATGATGTTTCTCCTGCATCAGATCCGCAGCGATTTGTAGACAGTTATATGAAAGAAAATTTTGATGGGGGTTTTAATATAGAAGAAGTTTCAAAAGATGGAAAACCGCTTCCGTATAAGGTGAATTTTACGATGATGCGGGTAGATCTTCCGAAGCCATTAAAAGCGGGTGAAGATTTTACTTTTCATGTAAAATGGTGGTATAATGTTAACAATCACGTGACGGACAGAGCCCGTTCCGGATACGAACATTTTCCGAAAGACGGAAATAACGTGTATGTAATCGCCCAGTTTTTCCCAAGAATGGCGGTTTATGATGATGTAGAAGGCTGGCAGAATATGCAGTTTTGGGGAAATGGCGAATTTGCGCTTCCTTTCGGAAATTACGAAGTGAATATTACTGTTCCTGCAGATCATTTTCTGGATGGAACAGGAGTGCTTCAAAATCGTGAAGAAATGTATTCAAAAGATATGATGAAGCGATATGAAAAAGCGCAAAAATCGTTTGATAAACCGGTAACTATTATCACTCAAAAAGAAGCCGAAGATGCTGAAAAAAGTTTTTCAAAGAAAACAAAGACCTGGAAATTAAAAGCAGATATGGTTCGGGATTTCGCTTTTTCAACCTCCAGAAAATTTATCGTGGATATGATGGCGGTAGATATTCAGGGAAAAACCGTGATTGCCGAAGCGATGTATCCTAAAGAAGGAAATCCGCTTTGGGGAGATTACGGCGCTAAAGTGGTGGCAAGTACTTTAAAATCATATTCAGATCATACCTTCCAGTATCCTTATCCTAAAGCTATTGCTGTTCACGCCAAAAACCAGGGAATGGAATATCCTATGATTTGCTGGGATTATGGCCGTCCAGATGAAGATGGAACTTATAGTGACCGCGTGAAATTCGGAATGTTCAGCGTAATTATTCATGAAGTGGGACATAACTTCTTTCCCATGATTGTAAACAGCGACGAACGCCAGTGGGGATGGATGGATGAAGGTATCAACACCTTTGTGCAGTACATGGCAGAACAGGAATTTGGGCAACGTTACCCTAATGCCATTAGCCCAAATAAAAATTATCCCTCGCGAAGAGGTATTCCGTCCAAAATCGTTCCTTATATGAAAGGTGATCAAAGCTACATTTCACCCATCATGGCAAATCCTGAAAATGTTTATCAGCTGGGGAATAATGCTTACGGGAAACCTGCAACAGCTTTAAATATTTTAAGAGAAACCGTGCTGGGTCATGACCTTTTCGATTACGCTTTTGCTACTTATGCCAAACGTTGGGAATTCAAACATCCAACCCCCGAAGATTTCTTCCGCACTATGGAAGATGCTTCCGGAACCGATCTTGACTGGTTCTGGAGAGGCTGGTTCTATACTACAGATAATGTGGATATAGGAGTAAAAGATGTAAAAGAGTTTTATGTTACCGATAAACCCACCCAACAGGGGAAAGATCTGCTTGAAAAATACGGGCGGGATGCTTCGGAAGCAGATGCGGTATATGTTGTAGAAAAAGGAAGTAAGGATTATAATGAAAGTATGAAAGGTAAATCGCCTTTAGAAAGTGCTCCAAAACTGAAGGAATATGTGATGGATAATTTTACTCCTGCAGAAAGAGCCAAACTAAAAAGTCCTAAGTACTTCTACCAGATTACTTTTAACGAGCCGGGCGGTCTTGTAATGCCCTTAATCGTGGAGTATACTTATGCCGATGGCACTTCCAAAAAAGTCACTTATCCCGTACAAATCTGGAGAAAAAACGATCAGGAGGTGAATAAAGTGATTGCCAGTGACAAGGAAATAACAAAGGTGGTGGTAGATCCCGATCTTGAAACCGCAGACGTTAACCTGAATAATAACAGCTGGCCACAGGAACAGAAAGAGGATAAATTCCAGAAGTTTAAAGACAAAATGAGCGATAAATAATCGCAAAAAGAAATTAAGCCGACTTTAACGAGTCGGCTTCTTTTTTGAATATTTTTGTTATTATCTTTGTACTCATGATAACACTTCCATTATTTATTAGTGGTGCCGAAATAGCCTTTATCATCTTTATTTTGGTAATGGTTTTTGGCGCCGAGAAAATTCCTGAGATAGCTCGGGGATTGGGTCAGGGAATGAAAACCTTGCGAAACGCTACAAATGATATCAAGAGTGAAATTCAGAAAAGCGCGGAGAAGCAGGGAATAGATGCTGATATCTCTTCAGATATTAAAAGTGAAATCGATAAGGTAAAGCAGGACATCGATGAAATTACAGGTTCTGTAAAACGTCGGTTTTAAGTCTAAAATCTCAGAAACCCCTGAAAATTAAAACAGGTGAAAGTAAATCCACCTGTTCTAAAAAACAAAACAAAGCAACATTAAATCCCCGAAAGGGGATTTTTTAATGTAATCCTTTCTGTAACTGAAGTCCATCCAACCATTCAGAGAATAATTTTTCGAACTGTTGAATTTCGGCAGTTAGAATGACTAAAAATTCCCTTTCCTTTAAATTTTGAATTTCCAGTTTGCGGCACTTAAACAGAATATTTTTTGCGGCTTTTTTTATCTTTTTTATATGGGACAGACGTCTGGAAGGAGAATCTGTATTTTGCAACAAAGCGAGTTGTGGTGCTAAGGCCAAAGAGTCCATAACAATATCCTGTGCAAATCGCGAATTGCGGTTATTGCTGTGTCCCAACCGCAGAATGTTCTCACTATCACCTACACAATAAGAAATAGCTCTTGAAATTTTAAAAACTTCAAGGGCTTTTAAATAAACCGGCAGGTTGGTAAAATGTGCGGTGGCCATCACGTTAACTTATTGGTAGATAAATTTATTTACATTTAAACAGACCTTGCTTTTTGTTTTAAAGTAAATCCATAGAATTTCTTTAAATTTGATCATCAATCCCTTAAAAAAGTTTAAAAATGCCGATGGACCTCATTAATTGGAAAATCCTGGATGCTCTCCAAACCAATGCGCGCCAATCTTTTGCCGAAATTGGAAGAAAAGTGGGAATAACTTCTCCCGCCGTTGCAGAACGGGTAAAAAAAATGGAGGATATGGGAATAATAAAAGGATATAAGGCCCAGGTATCTTACCATAAAACTGGGCATCAACTAAAAGCTGTTATCACCTTGCGGGCATTTATGGGCAGGTTAAAGCCTTTTCTGGAAAAAGTAAAGGAATTTCGCGAGGTAATAAATTGTTATCGGATTACAGGAAATGAGAATATCATTATGGAAGTAGTGCTTTATGATCAATCCCATCTCGAAGAATTTATAGATAAGCTAATTACCTACGGAGAAACAAAAACGCACATTATCCTGTCCAATGTTGTGGAACATGCGCCGATCAAAAAAAGGTAATTATTCTGAAATTTTCGCTTTCCGGTGGGAGGAGGAAGAGCCTGTTTGAAGAGAAAAATCTTACTTATTTCCGCTTACCAAATACATTAAAGAACCGCCACCCGCATGATATTGTTCTCTTTTTAGGGCACCTAAAATATGTTCTCCCCTTTGCGAATATTTTTCCTGATATTCAAAATAAAAAGGCATATATTCTTCGCCGGCAGCACTAAAGAAATCGATGTCTTTCTGAGTGCTCGACTTCCAGGAACTTCCTTTCATCCATTGTTCCATAGTAGCTACCTGCTCTTTTTTGTCATAAGGCGGATACATGGCAATGGCTTTATCGCTTAACCTGACTTCAATATTCTGCATTTCTTCTGCTGCGAACATTCCGGGTAAAAGATCTCCCAGAGAGTTATCGCCACGGCCCAGCTTTTTCTTCCCCTTTTCTATGATTAATCGATACTTTATATGATCCAGAGTTTCTTCTATCGATTCGTTTTTGGAAACAGAAGTCTTTATCAGACTTTGAATAATGTTGTTTGGCTCTACGCACAACAAAGTTCCGCCGGGTTTTAAAACCCTTTTCATCTCTTGTATCGCTTTCTGCGGATTTGTTAAATGAATAAGCACCGTCTGGCAGGTTACCAGCTCGAATTCATTATCGGGAAACGGCAGAGCTTCTGCTTCTCCTTTCAAAAGGGTGAAAGGATGGCCGGTTTGTTCGAAAAAGTTCTTTAATTCGGAGTCTTCTGAAAACCATTTCGGATCATTATCTATAGCTGTTACCGAAGCAGTGGGCGAAAGATAAGGAGCGAGCGTGCGTGTCCAATGGCCCTGCCCGCAACCCACATCCAGCATGGAGTTTTTTTTCTGAAGTTTTAGTCTTTTGGCAGTTAGATCCAAAAAGCCCTTATTCCACCAGAAATTCCGGTAATCGCCAAAATAGGCTTCAGAATGACCTTTATTTCTTTTTCCGTTTTCCAAAGTTTCTGCTCGAATTAGATTGGTTTCTATTTCTGGAAGGTCTCTGCTGCTGTTTTTTCTTGGGAATTTCGAAATTTTCCATGGGGTAATCGTGGTTTTCGATCACCGGGATAAATTGTCCTGTTAATTTTTGAATATCCTTCAGATATGCCTTCTCTTCAAAATCGCAAAAAGAAATGGCTTTTCCGCTGGCTCCGGCACGTCCGGTTCTTCCAATTCTGTGAACATAGGTTTCAGAAATATTGGGAATTTCAAAATTAATTACCAGTTCCAGCTCGTCAATATCAATTCCGCGGGCAGCAATATCTGTGGCAACCAGAACCCGTGTAGTTTTTTCTTTGAAATTATTAAGCGCTTTTTGCCTGGCATTTTGAGTTTTATTGCCGTGGATTGCTTCAGCCTTTATTCCTGTTTTTAGTAAATCTTTTACCACTTTGTTAGCTCCATGTTTGGTTCGGGTAAAAACCAGCACTCTTTCTGCGGAAGAAGACTTGAGTAATTCTATAAGCAAATGCTTTTTATTAGGTTTATCTATCAGGTAAACTTCCTGCTGTATTTTCTCTGCAGTGGTAGACTGTGGAGTAACTTCAATTCTTATTGGATCGGTGAGGATGCTGTGGGCGAGATCTAAAATGCTGTCGGGCATGGTTGCCGAAAAGAACAATGTCTGGCGTTTTTCAGGAATTTTTTTAATCACCTTTTTTACATCGTGAACGAATCCCATATCCAGCATTCTGTCTGCTTCATCAAGAATAAAAATCTCTATTTTGGAAAGGGAAATGAATCCCTGGTTCATTAAATCTAAGAGCCTGCCGGGGGTAGCTACCAAAATGTCTACTCCTTTTTTTAGGGAATTTACCTGTGAGTGTTGAGGTACGCCCCCAAAAATTACCAGATGAGCTAAATTGCTGTAATGTCCATATTCAGAAAGGCTTTCTCCAATCTGGATGGCCAGTTCGCGAGTGGGCGTAAGAATAAGACATTTTATATGATAAGATTCGCTTTTGTTAAGCAATTGAATGGTGGGAATAGAAAAAGCTGCTGTCTTTCCGGTTCCGGTTTGTGCGCAGCCCAGAACATCTCTTCCATTTAAAATCGCGGGAATAGATTGGGCCTGTATAGGGGTGGGAATTTTATATCCTACTTTTTGAACTGCCTTTCGTAAAGGTTCAGTTAATTGTAAATCGTTAAAAGTCATATTGAAAATTAATGCCACAGCTAAAAGGCGGCTTTGTAAATTATTGCCTCTGGAGAAGGTGGCAATCTGCGGCAAAGGTACTACTTTATTTTTTGACAATAATAGGCATGTGCAGATTAACAGATTTTCACGAAAATATTGGTTTTAGTTAAAGTAAAATCAATTGTAATTTATTTAATAGAAACCCGACTACCCCTAAGTTATCTTTGAGAAAAACAAAAGAACCATGAAAAATTACACATTACTTTTTTTGATTATGACCGCAGTCACAGGACTGGTTGGTTTTGCAGGATTGAATTTTAATGGTATTGAAGTTGTGAGAGTATTGTTTTTAATTTTTGCAGATCTATTGATTGTGGCAACTATTTCTAAAATATTTTTTCCCAGTACCGAAAACATGAGACTGGAGAGGGTTAAAAAATAATCTTCCATATAAAAACCGTATAAAAATTGGCTTCTTTTTTGAGAAGCCTTTTTTATTATCTTGTAGTGAAATTGTTAAACCGGAAGTCAAAAATGAATGTAAAAAAAATTGCAATGCTGGGCTTGTTTTTCCTGGTGTCTTTAGGATATTCTCAGCAAATAGCTTTAAAAAAGGGAG
The DNA here is from genome assembly GCA_049694135.1 of Gillisia sp. Classification (GTDB taxonomy): domain Bacteria; phylum Bacteroidota; class Bacteroidia; order Flavobacteriales; family Flavobacteriaceae; genus Gillisia. Next base: position 8,076 of record JBAVQO010000467.1, read on the forward strand.
AGCTGGAAGATGGAGTACAGGTTAGGGATTCTCTTTCAGAGACTTTTGCTATTTATCTGCCCACTGCTTTTACTGAGGAAAAAGCATGGCCCGTAATTTTTGTTTTTGATCCCGAAGGAAGAGGCAGGAGTGCAGCCCTTTTGTTTCAGGAGGCAGCAGAGCAGCAGGGATACATCGTTGCTTCATCCAATAACATTTCTAAAAAGGATTCTTTAGTAACAAATCTGCAGGTGGCTTCCCGTCTTCTAAAAACAGTCTTTAACTTTTTTCCCATAGATGCCAATCGCATTTACCTGGCAGGATTTGGCGAAGGTGGTAAGGTTGCAAGCGCGATGCCTCTTGTTTTTAATAAGGTGAGAGGCGTAATTACCGTAGGAGATGTATGGATAAATACCGATTACATAAAAGACGGTGCAGGTTTTTCGTTTATAGGAGTTGCAGGTGAGAAGGATTTTCATCTTTATCAAATGCAGGAGGTGCTTTCGCTGCTAAAGAAAACGCAACAGTTTGCCCGTTTATATACCTTTGGCGGTGGTTACGAATGGCCGGGACCGCAGGTACTGGAAAAGGCTGTTTCTGCCTTTACTTTACGAGCTATGACGCAGAATATTATTCCCCGGGATACGCTCCTGGTAAATTCTCTTTATCAGCGCCAGGTAAATGAAGAGGAAAAGCTACGGCGAAAAATGCAGCCATACAAGGCTTATGAAGCTTTGGAAAATATGAAATCTGATTTTGCAGTATTTAATAAAGAGGATGCGCTGAATGATCTTCAGAAGGAGATCAAAAAAAATACCGATTATCGAAAGGTAAGAAACAGGTACAGAGAGGCTGCTATTAAAGAGTCTGAACTAAAAGAAGAGTATGAGTATTTCTTTAATAACGATGTGGTCTCTGCAGAATTTGACAATCTTGGTTATTGGGAGGAACAAATGCAGGAACTAAAAAAGATGCAGGAAGGTGATAATTCAGCAAATTCAGAAATGGCCTATAGATTGCAAGGATTGTTAACCAGCTGGGCACGAAAAACTTACCAAAATCTGAAAAAGAGCCATGCCTCTATAGATCCCTTGATTTTTACCAGCATTCTCAGCACTATTTTTGATAAACAAGATCCCGCAGGTTATATGCAGGTCATTTCATTAAGTTCCTTAGATGGAGATATAAAAACAGCTTTGTTATATCTTGAAGATCTTCTGAAAACCGGATATAAAGATGAAGAGGCTCTCTACAGTATTCCCGGAACGCTTGAACTTAAAATGAGTCCTGAATTTAATGCTCTTATCAAAAAATATCTGGGGAATTCCCGGTATTATGATATTGGAGAGTAAGTTTCCTTCTTAACTATAAAATTCAGCAGTAAAAGAAGGCCACATGCAATTGCGCCTAAGAACATCATGATATTCCAGGTAAACGTATAGCCAAAAGTATTTATCAAGTGCATTCCTGCATTATGCCCAAAGATATGACTCACAGAAAAGGCAATGCTGTAAAGTGCCATATACGATCCCTGTTTACCTCTCCCGGCGCGGTGTAGGGCGAAAGTATTAGAAAAAGGAAAAGCGATCATTTCACCAAAAGTCAGAATTATCATTCCTGTTAACAAAATCCCTGTTCCTGAAGCTATGTTTATTGCGAGGAAACTTATTCCGGCCAGGAATGTGCCAAGGGTAACCTGGGTAATTAACGACCAGTTGCGGGACTCGAGGTACTTTATAAGAGGCATTTCCAATAAGAAAATAATAAGACCATTCATCCCCAGGATTAATCCGATTTCCGATTCACTTAAACCGTTGGCATCTGCATAATATAAAGGAATGGTAGAGAAGTATTGAACAAAAATAAATCCGAAAATGATCATGGTTAAAATAAACAGCATATAGGGGCGATCTTTAATCACACTTATGGGATTGAGATTTAGATCTTTTGGATTTTCCTTAGCCTTTTTAGGGTTAAGCAGCCGGATTAACAATAAACCGGCCAAAAAGCAGGTAAGACCATCTACC
>JBAVQO010000468.1:0-1966 GCA_049694135.1 Gillisia sp.
ATAAAAGAGGGAGAATATTTTCATAGACGGAGTAATTAAGAATCCGAACCATTTAAGCCTATCAAATTAGACTATTTTTTAATATCTTGAAAATTAAAATTTGGAACTTATTCTTGATGATCGAAATTGAATTTGTTAAAAATCGTTTCCTTTATTCTTCAATTTTCGGAACAGTATTCTTCCCTGCGTAGCAAACATTTTCACCTTTTTTGAGCTTTATGGATTCTTAATTCCTTTGTTGGCCTGTTCGATTATGAACTTAATCTTCTGATCCAGGACCGAGTAAAAGTTCTTATTCAGGTTTGCTGAAGCTACTATAAATAAATAGAGGTTACTCTCGAAAGATTCATCTTCAAGAAACTGAAAGTCGTTATTGGGAAACCTGCTGGGGGTTACTTTTATTATTGCCTCATTTATAAGATAGAGATGCCTTCTAAAATTCCCTTTATTAAGAAAATAAGCGTGTGCAATATCCCTTCTGGACACAACGTAATTCTCCTGATTTTTAACCATTTCTAGTGCCGACTGCCATGCGGAAATCGCTTTACGAAGATCATTATTGGAAAGTACGGAGAGTTTGCCCGAATTAATGATCTCATTTATAGTGCCTTGATTAGGAATAAATCGTGCTTCATATTTAAAAGCTCCGACCATCAAAGCTGAAAGCTTTTTCTCGTCAAAATTATCGAGATGCGGACCGGTATATTCTCCTACACCGGAGGCACGAGCAATAATGTTATCGTTCATTTGTTTTGCCTGGTTAAGAATTACCAGGTTCGCCTTAAATTCTTCTGAAATGGAAACCAGGAGTTGTTGCTCTTCTTTTATTGTCTTTCTTTCCTCGTTCCAGTTATTGATTTGTAATGCCATTAAAATCCCGATCACCACCAGAATAATTTCACCAAGCGCATAAAGCATGTAATTTTTCACCTTACTTTCTGCTGCCAGCCGGTGGCGTATATTTTTAAATATTCTTGGCATTAGCTTTTGCGTATTTAAACCGGGTCATCTTATTTTTTGTAGTTCCGTTATAATCTTTTGGGAGGCAGTATCCATATTTTGGAAACTATCCTCCACATTATAAAATAGGTTTTGCATATTATCTATAGCCGCAAATACTTCGGGTTTTTTAATAAATTCCCGATATTCTTTATCAGATAGTTCATAGGCATCTATGAGCTGCCGTTTTCCTTCAAAACTTCGATCCCTTCCTGCCAGCGTCCCAAGGTTTCCTATTTTTTTTCGTAACTCCCAGATAGAACCACGGTAAAAAAGCTGTCCGCCAATATCTGTTTGCTGTTTATAAAAGTTATAGGCAGTAAAGAATTCGGCTACAGAATTCAGGAATTTTTTATCCTGTATCAGCCCGATTTTTCCGGTAGAAAGTGCCTGGTTATACGTGGAAAGAATAGGTTCGAAAAAAGCATATTGAAAAGCACCGGACATATAATATTGCAGGGAATCTACCGCCATATCTTCATTGTTTTTATAGGAATTTGCTAAAAACCTATTGGTGCGGGCAAGCGATTTTTCATTTATCGCTTTAACGCTTATAATTTTTTCTCGGGTAGCTTTAAAATCGGATATTAAAGCAGTAATAAGTTCCCTGCGCTCCTTATTTTGTTTGCGCACTTCGTTCCAGTTATTTACCTGTAGGGCAATTAAAATCCCGATTACCACCAGAATAATTTCGCCAATGGCATACAGTAGGTAACTTTTCACTTTACGCTGCAGGGTAAGATTGTAGCGAATATTTTTGAAGATAACAGGCATAGTTTTCTAGTATGAAAATCACATCGTCGAGCTAACCTGTCAATCTTCCCGTAATTCACGTTTTATAATAGAGTTTATGCCTCCAACCAATTTCTTATGCTCTGGATTATAGATAACATAAGGAAAAAACGGAGTTTCCTTAATTATAGTTCCATCTTCATTCAAAGTGTTACAGAACAGCCTGATTTTAAAA